>CAMTXV010000196.1:0-10332 GCA_947085665.1 uncultured Sinobacteraceae bacterium
AGTCTTCGATGCCGATGGGTGTGCTCTCGGCAGCGGGGGCCGGTGCGGGCTTGGCCGTGACGGGGGCTGCAACAGCAGCGGGTTTCACGTCTTCCTTCGAGGCTTCAATCACGGCGTCGATGCTCTTGGTTTCAATGCGGGTAAACAGGGGCACGAAGCTGGACAGCTGGTGGCCCGCTGGAAGGGGAGTCTCTCCATCTCTCCAAGTGAATGGAGGCACATTGAGAAACGTCCTAGCTCTTTCAGAAAGCTGAGGCATTACTGGCGTCAGGAACACGGTGAGCCAGCGAAAGCATTGGATGCCAACTGTGCAAACTTCATGGAGCCTCTGGCGTTGGGTTTCGTCTTTCGCAAGGTGCCACGGCTTTTCTCGGTCGATGTAAGCATTCACCAAGTCAGCAAAGCGCATGAAGTTCCAGATCACTGAAGCGAACTCACCCTCCTCATACCCGCTGGCGAGTTGGCCGCAATACTCAGCTGGCCAACGCAAGACGAGTTCAAGCATCTGGTCGTTTCTCGGGTCGGGCAATTGAGATAACCGCCCATCAAAAAACTTCTCGATAAAGCCCGCGCAGCGGCTGGCGATGTTCACCCACTTGCCCACCACATCGCTGTTCACGCGGCTGGTGAAGTCGGCAAACGAGAGATCAAGGTCATCCGGCCCGCTGCCAAGGCGCGCGGCAAAGTAGTAGCGCAGCGCCTCCGGCGGCAGGGTTTCAAGATAAGTGCGCGCCTTGATGAAGGTGCCGCGCGACTTGCTCATCTTCGCGCCGTTCACTGTCAGATAGCCGTTCACATGCAGCGCGGTTGGCGTGCGGTGCTGGCTGCCGTGCAGCATGGCCGGCCAGAACAGGCCGTGAAAGTTCACGATGTCCTTGCCGATGAAATGGTGTAACTCCGTCTCGCTGTCCGCTGTCCAGAACGACTCGAAGTCCATGCTGTGCTTCGCGCAGTAGGCCTTGAAGCTGGCGATATAGCCGATGGGCGCATCCAGCCACACATAGAAATACTTGCCGGGCGCGTCGGGAATGGCGAAGCCGAAGTAGGGGGCATCGCGCGAGATGTCCCAGGCCTTCAGGCCTGCATCAAACCATTCGCGCAGCTTGGCCTTGATCGAGCTGTGAATGCTGGCCGTGGCCAGCCAGTCGGCGAGAAAGGGCTGGAACTGGGCAAGCTCGAAGAAATAATGCTCGCTGTCGCGCATCTCGGGCGTGGCGCCACTCACCACGCTCTTCGGGTTCTTGAGGTCGGTGGGCGAGTAGGCCGCACCGCAGACCTCGCAGTTGTCGCCGTACTGGTCGGCACTGCCGCACTTGGGGCACTCGCCCTTGATGTAGCGGTCCGGCAGGAACATCTCCTTCACCGGGTCGTAGAGCTGCTGGATGGTCTTGGCGGTGATGGCCCCCGCCGTCTTCAGCCGCGTGTAAATGCTCTCGCAGAGCTGACGGTTTTCTTCCGAGTGCGTCGAGTGGTAGTGGTCAAAGCCCACGCCGAAATCGGCAAAGTCCTGCTCGTGCTGCTGCTGGATGTTGGCGATGAAGGCCTCGGGCGTCACGCCCGCCTTTTCGGCGGCGAGCATGATCGGCGTGCCGTGCGCGTCGTCGGCACAGACGTAGTGCACCTCATGCCCCTGCATCCGCTGGTAGCGCACCCAGATATCGGCCTGCAGATAACCCACCATGTGGCCGAGATGCAGCGGGCCGTTGGCATAGGGCAGGGCGTTGGTGACGAGAATGCGACGGCTCATGCGAGACACTTTGCGGCTTCAAGGGGCGCGCATTATCGCCGGTCTCACGCCTCCAGCAGACGGGCCAGCCCACTCTCTAGCGGCCAGTCCCTGAGCTTCTGCAGCAGCGCCTGCTGCTCGAAGCCCTTGGCGCTGTACAGCCGGGCCTCGATGAGCTGTTCGTAGGCTTCCAGCGTCAGTCCCGCCACGCCGGTGTCGAACTTGAGCTTGCTCTGTACAAAGGCCTGCCATTCGGCGGCTTCCTCTTCGGTCAGGCGTTCTGGCCAGTGGCGGGCGCGGTAGCGGAAGAGCAGCTCGTTGTAGCGGGCATCGCGAAACTGGCCCTGGTAGCGCCACAGCGCATCGGCCGAGGCCTCGCGCACCTTGGTGAGCAGGCCCTTGTCGGCATCGGGCAGAAAGCCGGCGTAGAGCGAAAGCTCGGCGTCTTGCTCGGGGTATTCAGGCGCGTTGAACACCGCCTGCACTTTTTCCTTCAGTGCCTCGCGTACGCTCAGCAGCAGGTCGCGGTGCTGTTGGCAGCGGGCGAGGTCAATGCCCCAGCGCGCGGCGGTGGCGGCATCTAGCGTGGACAGCGGTGCGAGCATGGGCGACTTGTTGGCGTGCACGCCCTTTAGCGGAATGCGGGTGAGGCCATCCGGTAGCTCATCGTCACGGGCAAACACGCGCTCGCGCAGCTCCTCGGTGTCCAACTCCAGAAGCTCGGTCGGGTCGTGGCTCAAATCAAACGTGATCACCGCGTTGCTGTTGGTGGGGTGAGGGGCCAAAGGCGCAATCACCGCCAGGCAGCCGCGACTCGCCGGAATTTTTGAAGACACATGCACCACGGCAGTGAGCTCGCTCACGTTGAGCAGGCTGCGGGCAAAGTGCTTGTCGCGCAGTTTCAGCGCGTGTTCCCAGAGTCGGGGCTGATGGGCGCGCAGCAGGCGCGCGAGGCCAATGGTGGCATCGACATCGCTCAAGGCCTCGTGCGCCTGCTCATGCGCCAGCCCATTGGCGGCGGTGAGGTGGCCGAGCTTGAAGCTGGTGGCACCGTCTTCGCGCTGCGGCCAGTGCAAACCCTGCGGCCTGAGCGCATGCCAGAGGCGCATCACATCGATCAAATCCCAGCGCGAATTGCCGCCAAACCACTCGCGCTGGTAGGGGTCGAAAAAGTTGCGGTAGAACAGATGCCGCGTCACCTCGTCATCGAAGCGCAGGGTGTTGTAGCCCACGGCGCAAGTGCCGCTCACCATCATCTCTTTATGGATGGCCTCGGCGAAGGCGTATTCCGGCAGGCCTTCATCGCGCGCGCGCTGTGGAGTGATGCCCGTGAGCAGCACAGCATCCGGGTGGGGCAGTACGTCGATGGCCGGCTGGCAGAAGAGGCTGATCGGCTCGCCAATGGGTTCCAAGGCGGCGTTGGTGCGGCGGGCGGCGAACTGGCTGGGCCGATCACGCGCGGTGTCGGCGCCGAAGGTTTCGTAGTCGTGCCACAAAAAGCTCGTGGGTGCGTTCATCGGCTGTCATCAAAAAGTGGGGCTGAAACGCTTGGCAGCGCGTGGCGGCTGCGGCAGAGTGCCGCCCATGCCGCTGGCCAGTGCCGGTCATCGGCAAGACACAGGAAGTGTCCCACGAGAGCCCGCGCCTGCGCTGGTTCCCTTGCCATCAACACAAGGATGACCATGAAACCCAACCACCCCCGCTTCAAGCTGCAAACCGGCATCGCGGCTGTGCTCGCACTCGCTGCTGCCGTTGCTTCAGTGCCTGCTGTCGCTGCCGACGCGCAGCGCGTGATTCCCAACCAGTACATCGTGGTGCTCGACAAGGGCCTGCTGCCCGCCACGCTCGCCCGCCTGCGGCTCGATGAGCTGGTGCAGGGTACCCTTACCCTGGTTGGCGGCGGTGCCGTGGTGGCCCGCTACGAAACCGCACTCACCGGCTTTGCCGTGAGGCTCACGGCCGGACAGGCGGAAGCGCTTGCAAAGCTGCCGTTCGTGAAGCTCGTCGAGCCCGATCAACTCGTCTCGCTCGGCGCTACCCAGAACAACCCGCCGAGCTACGGGCTCGACCGCATCGACCAGCGCAGCCTGCCGCTCTCTGGCAGCTATGTGTATGCCGACCAGGCCGGTGCCGGCGCCCATGTGTATGTGATTGATACCGGCATCAACCCCAACCACTCCGATTTCACGGGCCGTATCGGCACGGGCCGCAACTTTGCCGCCAACAGCAACGGCAGCCTGTTTTGCAGCCTGCTCAATGTGGGTTGCCCGGCCCCGCAGCCCACCAACGTGACGGACTGCAATGGCCACGGCACCCACGTGGCGGGCACGGCGGTGGGCACGCGCTTTGGCGTGGCCAAGAGCGCCACCGTGCATGCGGTGCGGGTGTTCAGCTGCGCAGGCACCACGGCCACCTCCACCATCATCTCGGGGGTGGACTGGGTCACCGCTAACCGCGTGCTGCCCGCCGTGGCCAATATGTCGCTCGGCGGCGGTGATTCGGCCGCACTCGACTCGGCGGTGAACGCCATGATCAATTCGGGCGTCACCACCGTGGTGGCGGCTGGCAACAGCAGCGCCAACGCCTGCTCGGGCTCGCCCAACAAGGTGCCGCGCGCCATCACCGTGGGCGCCACCACCAATACCGATGCACAGGCCAGCTACTCCAACTTCGGCCCCTGCCTCGATATTTACGCACCGGGCTCCAACATTCCCTCAGCCAGCCACAGCAGCAACACCGGATCGGCCACGCTCTCTGGCACCTCCATGGCCAGCCCGCATGTGGCGGGCGCGGCGGCGCTGGTGCTGGGGGCCAACCCTGGTCTGGCGCCCGATCTCGTGCGCGACGCCATCGTGGGCAACAGCACGCTGGGCGTCATCAGCGGCGTGACCGGCAGCGGCCCCAACGCGCTGCTCTACACCGGCAACTGAAGGTCGGCGGCAACACCCCAAAGCGGACCTCCGGGTCCGCTTTTTTGTGCCGGCATTGATGACGATGAAATCAGCTTTGCTGGCATGCGGTTTGACCGCTTGTTTAATTGGCAGAGCTTTTGCAAGATCAGTTCGTCAATCCGGCGGCTGGATGCTACCGGTGGTCGACAATCTGCATTGAAGCACCGGACAGGGAAGTCCACCCCGAGACAAGCAACCTTGCTTTGCCCCGCCTTTTTCAACGACAGGACTCCCCCGATGACCCGCGACAAGACCCTAGCGAAAACCCTGCTGGCTGCCGTTCTCACCGGCGTGACCGCGCTGGCCGCCATTCCCGCTGCCACGGCGGCCGCACCCCAGGCCCGGGTGATTCCCAACCAGTACATCGTGGTGCTCGATCGCGCCGCCATCCCCGCATCGCTGGCCAAGCTGGGCGTGAAAGATCTCGTCGACAGCACCCTCGTGCAGGTGGGCGGTGGCGTGGTGCTGGCCCGCTACCAAACGGCGCTGCTGGGCTTTTCGGCCCGCCTCACCGCCAACCAGGCCGAGGCCCTGGCCAAGCTCCCCTACGTGAAGTCGGTGGAAGCCGATCAGGTGATGAGCGCCGTGGCCACGCAGAACAACGCCACCTGGGGTCTGGACCGCATCGACCAGCGCAACCTGCCCATGGATGGCCGCTATATCTACCGTGACCAGGCCGGCGCAGGGGTGGATGTCTACATCATCGACACTGGTCTGAACGCCAATCACACGGACTTCACCGGCCGCGTCAAGCAGGGTCGCAACTTCACGCCCAACAGCGATGGTGTTGTTGGCGGCCTGCTGCCTGTGGGCGGCCTGGTGCCCTTGAACATCGGCGCGCTCG
The DNA here is from genome assembly GCA_947085665.1 of uncultured Sinobacteraceae bacterium. Lineage (GTDB taxonomy): Bacteria > Pseudomonadota > Gammaproteobacteria > Nevskiales > Nevskiaceae > Stagnimonas. The sequence continues at coordinate 5,522 of CAMTXV010000196.1, forward strand.
ACCTCGGCACCGGCCTCTTCGCCGGCGATACCGACCCCAACGACACCACCGATTGCAACGGCCACGGCACGCATGTGGCCGGCACGGCCGTCGGCACCGTGTATGGCGTGGCCAAACGCGCCAGCGTGGTGCCGGTGCGCGTGCTGGGTTGCAGCGGCTCGGGTTCCACCACGGGTGTGATCGGTGGCGTGGACTGGGTGGCGCAGCAAACCCGCCGTCCCGCCGTGGCCAATATGTCGCTCGGCGGCGGTGACTCGCCCGCCCTCGACCAGGCCGTGACCAACGCCATCAACCGCGGCATCAGCTTCGTCGTGGCCGCCGGCAACGACAGCAGCGGCGCCTGCTCGGGCTCGCCCTACAAGGTGCCCAACGCGGTCACCGTAGGCTCTACCGACCAGGGCGACCGCATGTCGTCGTTCTCCAACTTTGGCCCCTGCATCGACATTTTTGCACCGGGCGGCAGCATCACCTCGGCCAGCCACTCGAACAACACGGGCTCCACCGTGCTGTCTGGCACCTCCATGGCCAGCCCGCATGTGGCCGGTGCGGTCGCACTCATCCTGGGCGCCAACACCGCCTTCGCACCCAGCACGGTGTCGGGCGCGCTGCGCAATAACGCCACGCCGGGCAAGGTCACCAGCATTGGTGCCAACACGCAGAACTTCCTGCTGTTTACGCCGCAGTAAGCTAGCAAGTGACAAAAAAGGGCGGGCCGCGAGGCCCGCCTTTTTTGTGGGCGCTCGTCCGCGCAGTGGGACAATAGCCACAACACCGTTTTTGAAGACCCCGCCCCGATGTTCTGGAAGAAGACCCCCGCCATGCCCAACGCCCTAGCACCCGAAGTGCTGCTTGCCACGCTCGATACCGTCATCGACCCGCATCTCGGCGTCGGCCTCAACGTCGCCGGCTGTGTGAAGGCCATCTACCCCGGCCCGGTGCCGAAGATCGAAATCGAGCTGGGCTTTCCCGCTGCCGGTCTGCAAGCCAGTCTCGTCGCCCAGGTGCAGGCGGCGGTGCGCGCTGCGCATGGCATCGAGTGCGTGGTGGAGGTGAGCTGGCTCATTGCCCCGCAAACGCAAACCCGCAACGTGGCGCCGCATGCGGGCATCAAGAACATCATCGCCATCGCCAGTGGCAAGGGCGGCGTGGGCAAGTCCACCGTGGCGGCCAACTTCGCGCTGGCCCTGGTGGCCGAAGGCGCGCGCGTGGGCCTGCTCGATGCCGACATCTACGGCCCCAGCCAGCCGCAGATGATGGGCGTGGCGCTGGCCAAGCCGGAGTTGATCAGCGAGCGCAGCATGCGGCCGGTGATGGCGCATGGCGTGCAGCTGATGAGCATCGGCTTCTTGATTGCCGAAGACCAGCCCATGATCTGGCGCGGCCCCATGGCCACGCAGGCGCTCAACCAGCTGCTCAACGAAACCGCCTGGGACGCTCTCGACTACCTCATTCTCGACCTGCCGCCGGGCACCGGCGACATCCAGCTCTCCATCGCGCAGAAGATGCCCGTGGCGGGTGCAGTGATCGTCACCACGCCGCAAGACGTGGCCCTGCTCGATGCGAAAAAGGGCCTGCAAATGTTCCACAAGGTGGGTGTGCCGGTGCTGGGCATCGTCGAGAACATGGCGATGTATTGCTGCCCCAACTGTGGCCACGAGGCGGCCATTTTTGGCAGCGGCGGCGGTGCCAAGCTGGCCACCCAGAGCGGCACCGAGGTGCTGGGCGCGCTGCCCTTGCAGCTTTCCATTCGGGAGCAGGCCGATGCCGGCACGCCCAGCGTGGTGGCCGAGCCTGAGGGCGAGGTGGCTGCGCGCTACCGCGCCATCGCCCGGCTGGCCACCGCCCGGCTCGCACATGGCGATGCCGCCGCCGGGGCTGCGTTTCCGAGTATCGAGATCGTCTGACCGCAGGGCAGGGCATGAGCCAACCGCGCCTCCTGCTGGGTTTGCTGCTGTTGCTGTGCAGCTATCAGGCTGTGCAGTGGTGGCAAGCACGGCCCGTGCAGCAGCCCGCCGGCGTGCTGGCGGCTGAAGAGCCGCAGCAGCAGGCCAGTGCCGCAGCGGCCTTTGCCCACGGCGACTACCGCCTGCAGCCACGCGCGAGTTACCGCATGACGGCCCGCGTGCTGGGCCGCAAGCCCTATCGCTGGGGCCGCGAGGCCGAGCTGTCGCCTGTGGACTTTGCCTTGGGCTGGGGCGTGATGTCGGATAGCCGCGTGCTGGATGCGCTCGACATCTCGCAGTCCGGCCGCTTCTTCTGGCTGCGCTGGCCGGCCACGCCACCGGCGCCAGAGGCCCTGCTGATGGGCAGCGCAGCCAATGTGCATCTCATCCCGGCCAGCAAGGCCGTGGCGCGGCAGCTCGCTAAAATACGGCCGGGCCAGGTGGTGCAGCTGCAGGGCCTGCTGGTGGATGCGAGCAGCATCGACGGCTGGCAGTGGCGCAGCTCGCTCACCCGCAGCGATACCGGCGCCGGCGCCTGCGAGCTGTTCTGGGTCGAGCAGGCAGAAGTGCTGCTGCGGGGCCGCTAGCGACAAACAACAACAAAAAACCTTCACAACGAGATCGCAAGACATGAGCATCAAATCGGACCACTGGATTCGCCGGCAGGCTGCACTCGGCATGATTGAACCCTTCGAGGCCGGGCAGGTGCGCACCGCAGCCGACGGCCACAAGATTGTCAGCTACGGCACCAGCAGCTACGGCTACGACGTGCGCTGCGCCGATGAGTTCAAGATCTTCACCAACATCAACTCCACCATCGTCGACCCCAAGGCCTTCGACCCCAAGAGCTTTGTCGATGTGAAGAGCGATGTCTGCATCATTCCGCCCAATTCTTTCGCACTCGCGCGCACGGTGGAGTACTTCCGCATTCCCCGCTCCACGCTGGTGGTGTGCCTCGGCAAGAGCACCTATGCCCGCTGCGGCATCATCGTCAACGTCACGCCGCTGGAGCCCGAATGGGAAGGCCACGTGACCCTGGAGTTCAGCAACACCACCACGCTGCCGGCAAAGATTTACGCCAACGAGGGCGTGGCACAGTTCTTGTTCTTCGAGAGCGATGAGGTGTGCGGCACCAGCTACAAAGATCGTGGCGGCAAGTACCAGGGACAACGCGGTGTGACGCTGCCGAAGACCTGAAAATGGATGCCTGCTTGCCACGATCTGACGCCGACTCGCCTTGCCCGCTGCTGCGCGGCGGGGTGGCTCGCGTCGGTTACCGTGGAGGCAAGTACCAGGGCCAGCGCGGTGTGACGCTGCCAAAGACCTGAAACACCGCGCGGAGACACTCCGCCGCGCGCCTGAAACATTCGTGGCACCGTAGACGAAGCCGGCACAGACCGGCTCATGCGTAAAAAGGGAAGGGGAAACATGCTGCTCGACATGCGAACGCTGTGGATGGTGATCCTCGTGACCTATGCGCTCACGGGTACTTTGCAGCTGGTGTTGTGGCGCCTGCAGCCCCGGGAGCGAGCCATGCTCTGCTGGGGCTTGAGCATGTTGTCGGGCGCGCTGGGCGCCTGGTTCATCATGATGCGGGGCGTGCTGCCAGATTCCGTCAGCATCGGTCTCGGCAATGGCTTCACGGCCATCAACTACACCTTGAGCACCGCCGGCCTGCTGCTGTTTGCCCGCAAGCGCGTGAACTGGTGGTGGATTGTGATGCCGGCCGCCGTGGTGCTGCCGCTCTACACCCAGGTGCCGTTGTTTTCCGAGCATGCCGGTCCGCGCGTGCTGCTGATGGCCCTGCTGCTGGGTGCGGTGTGCGTGGCCAATCTCCTCATCAGCTGGCGTGCCCAGCAGCTTGAGGCGCTGCGCCTGCGGCAGATTGCCATGGCGGCCTTCGCGCTCACCCTGGCCTTCACCCTCACCCGCGCCACCCTCACGGTGTTCTACACCCCGCCGGCCGATTTCATGGCGCCGCAGGCGATCCAGCCCACGCTCATGTTCCTGGGCATTGCGCTCATCCTGCTCTGGAACATCACCGTGATGCTCATGCCCAGCGAGCGTCTGCAAAACCAGCTGCGCCGGGCCGCGCAAGACGATGCCCTCACCAATCTGCTCAACCGTGGCGGCTTCAACACGCTATCGCTGCGGGCGCTGGCGCGCTGCCGGCACATGGGCCAGCCGGTGTCGGTGCTGCTGATGGATCTCGACCACTTCAAGCGCGTGAACGATACCCACGGCCACGAGGCCGGCGACCGCCTGCTGTGCAGCTTTGCCGAAACCGTGCGCGCGCAGTCCCGCGCGTCTGATCTGGTGGCGCGCTACGGTGGTGAAGAGTTCAGTGCCTTGCTGCCGAACGCCGACCGCCAGCAAGCGCTGGTGATTGCCGAGCGCATTCGCTATCGCTTCGAGCGGGTGAGCGTGCCGGTGGAGGGCGGCGAACTGGGCACCACCGTGAGCATCGGCGTGGCAGAAATTGGCGCACAGGAAACCGTGGAGGCCGCGCTGCAACGAGCCGACCAGGCCCTGTATACCGCCAAGCGCGAAGGCCGCAACCGCATCACCCTGGCGCCGCTGCTGCAAGGCGCAGCAGCGGCGTAGTCAGGCTGCCCGGTTTGCGCCGCCAGCCGTGGCGGTGGTCTGCACTCAAGCCGCCCGTTTCTCGGCCACGGCAAAACACAGCCAGGCCAGCGTCATCGATACCGCGGTGACCACAAACATTGAAACTCCCACGGCTTGGTCATTGCCAAACAGCTGGTCGGTGAGCAGCGCCACCGCCGTGGGCCCGAGGCCCAGGCCGATGAGATTCACCACGAAGAGATACACCGCCGATGCCTGCCCACGCAGCGACAGATCGGAAGAGCA
>CAMTXV010000197.1:0-13993 GCA_947085665.1 uncultured Sinobacteraceae bacterium
CGCGCGGCTTCAATCCCTTCGCCGACGACAAGCCGCTCTACACGATCAGCGCCGCCAACCTGAAGCAGTACGAGAGCCTGCTGACCGAAGGCCAGAAGCAACTATTCCGCACTTTTGCGGACTACAAAATGCCGGTGTACCCCACGCGCCGCAGCGCCAGCTACCCGCAGTGGTTTCTCGATGCCACCAAGAAGAACGCAACGGGCGTGGAGCTGACCAATTCCGGCTACGGATTCTCGGGTGCGGCTCAGGGTTATCCCTTCCCCATTCCCAAGAACGGCACCGAGGTGATGTGGAATCACATCATGCGTTACAACACCAAGGGCCTTAAGGGTTACGGCGTGGTGATTCCCACGCAGGCCGACGGCAGCTGGGCGGCAGAGCGCTCGTACATCGAGCTGACCTACATCTACAACAACCCCAAAAGCACGCCGGCCACGCTGAACAACCAGAACCTGTACCTGCTGGTGAAAACGCTTTCGCCGCCTAACAAGGCGGGCACCGCGAATCTGGTGCGGGTGCCGGTGGACCGCATCGCCGAACAGACCGGCGTGTGGGAGTTCAACCCCGCCTTGCAGCGTGTGCGACGCATTGGCGAGGTGGGCTACGACAACCCGCTGTTCGATGGCCTGATGACGCACGACCAGCTCGATATGTTCAATGGTCCGCTCGACCGCTACACCATCAAGCTGGTAGGCAAGAAGGAAGTGCTGATGCCCTACAACAGCTACCGGCTCTACGACCCCAAGCTCAAGTACAAGGACATCATCCAGAAGGGCCACATCAACCAGGACCTCACACGGTACGAGCTGCACCGCGCCTGGGTGATCGAAGCCGAAACCAAGCCGGGCTTCAATCACCGCTACAAGAAGCGCACGTTCTATCTCGACGAAGACAGCTGGATCGTGCACCTGCAAGACATCTACGACGAGCGCGGCCAGTTCTGGCGCACGGCCGAGAGCCACAGCATCAACTTCGCCAACGTGCCGGTGGTGGTGAATGGCGTGCAGGTGCACTACGACCTGCAATCGCGCCGCTATGTGGCGATCAACCTCACCAACGAAGAGAAGAACCTCATCGAGTACGACTGGGAGAAAGACCCGAAGTACTTCACGCCGCAGCAGCTGCAGAAATTTGGTGCCGAGGGCAAGGCAGGGCGCTGAATGCTCCTTCGCCTTATGGCAGTGACCTGCGGGACGGCGGTCTGTTGAGCCGGTACTGGCTGGGAGAGCAGCCCTCGATGCGGCGAAAGGCGCGGGTGAAATTGGCGGCGTCGCTGAAGCCCAGGGAGTAGGCGATTTCGCTGATGCTCATTTTTCCGCCCGCGAGTCGCTCCTGAGCAAGGGCATGCTGCACCGTGCGGGCTATCTCCCTGAAGCTGGTTTCTTCCTGCTTCAGGTAGCGGTTTAGCGTGCGGCGGGATATGTTGAAGACGCGCGCGATCTCAGTCTCGGAAGGTAGTCCCTCACCAGCCTGGCGCAGGGCCATGGCGATGAGTTCACTCAAAGCACCAGCCTGTGTCACCTGCTCAATCAGCAGACGGCAGCGCTCCTCCGCCACGCGCAGCGCGTTGTTGTCGGCGGTCACAATGGGCAGCGCAGCAAGATTGCCGCTGATGCGCAGGCAGATGACGGGCCCAAGTTCGGAGTGGAAGTGCGCCTGGAGTCGTGGTACGGCCCGGTAGCGATCTGCATGCGGTGGAGGGGGAATGGCCAGATCAAGCCGTGCATCCAGCGCGCGGCCATTGCAGAGGTCGCGCACATCACGCAAGGCCGCCATGCCGATGGTTTCGATGTGGAACACCAGCGCTTCGTGGCTCATCGGTACCGTGGGCGAGAACTGCAATTCGCCGTATTCGGGCATGCCGATGAAACGCATACGGAAGCTGGGCATCACCAACCGGAAGTGCCGCGCCACGAAATGCAGTGCCTCGGCGACGTTGGGGCTGTTGAGCATGCCGAAGCCGACAAAGCTGTGTGCGCCCACGCTGAGCAGCTTGCCGAGCTCGAAGCCGAGATCGGTTCGTGTGCAGCGCTCTCGCAGCGCTGTCAGCAAGATTTCAACCTGTGCCAGCGTCAGCATCGCATCAGGCTCGCTCAGTGCATCAGCAGGCAGCCGCACTTCGCGAAAGACCCGGGTGAGGTCCACCCGCTCGGGCAACAGCACGTCGGCAAGCCGCGCGTAGTAGCGGGCTGGCACCTTCAGTTGCGTCGGGTCCACGGGAGTTATCCGGCCAGTTTTCGTGGCGCAATATGACAACAAATAGGCGCGAAATGACAGGGCTAGCACGGCAGGCTTCCGTAAGAATCGCTGCACAACACCGCGGAGGAGAGCCGCCATGACGACGATCACAAACGTCGCGTCCCGTAGCAATGCTGCTACCCCCTGGGTGGATGGCAAACGCTGGCTGTGGCTGTTGAGCCCCGCCCTTCCGCTGGTGGGCGCGGCATCCATCGTGGCGGTGGCGAACGGCGCCCCTGGCTGGGTGCTGTGGTCGCTGCCCTTCGTTTTTTATGGGCTGGTGCCGTTCTTCGACTGGTTCATCGGCGAGGACCCCATCAACGCCCCGGAGTCGGCCGTACCCGCGCTGGACGCCGACCGCTATTACCTGCGCATCGTCATTGCCTACATCCCCAGCCAGTACATCGCCACCATCGCCGGGGCCTGGCTTGCAGCGCAGGGCACGCTGGATGTGCTCTCGCTCATCGGCTTGGTGGTGGCTTGCGGCATGGTCAACGGCGTGGGCATCAACACCGCCCATGAGTTGGGTCACAAGACCAGCGCCATGGAGCGCTGGCTGGCGAAGATTACCCTTGCACCCGTGGCTTACGGGCATTTCTTCATCGAACACAACAAGGGCCATCACAAGAATGTCGCCACCTTCGATGACCCCGCCAGCTCGCGTATGGGGGAGAGCTTCTGGGCATTCTGGCCACGCACGGTAATCGGCAGCCTGCAATCGGCCTGGGGCATCGAGCGGGAGCGCCTGCAGCGCAAGGGCCAGCGAGTGTGGTCGCATCACAACGAGAATCTGCAGGCCTGGGCGATGACTGTGGTGCTGTTCGCCGCACTCACCTTCTGGCTCGGTCCCTGGGCGTTGCTGTTTCTCGTCGTCCAGGCGGTCTACGGCTTCAGCCTGCTGGAGGTGGTGAACTACCTGGAGCACTACGGCCTCTTGCGCCTGAAAGACAGCAACGGCCGCGTTGAACGCTGCCAGCCTCGCCACAGCTGGAACAGCAACCACATTGTCACCAACCTGTTTCTCTACCAGCTGCAAAGGCACTCAGACCACCACGCCAACCCCACGCGCCGCTACCAGGGCCTGCGGCACTTCGAAGATAGCCCGCAGCTGCCTTCTGGCTATGCGGCCATGATTCTCGTCGCGTATCTGCCACCGCTGTGGTACCGGCTGATGGACCCGAAAGTGGTGGCGCACCACGGGGGTGATCTTTCCAAGGCCAGCCTGCACCCGCCCGCTCGGGAGCGTCTGCTACGGCGCTGGGGCGGCCACAGCAAGCAGGCGGTGAGCACTGCCATTGGTGCTGCCTTGCAGCCTTCTGCTGCGCCGCTGGCGCTGCGTCATCAGTGCCCGAACTGCCAATACATCTACAACGTTGCCCAAGGCTGCCCCGAAGAGGGCTATGCGGCAGGCACCGCTTGGCAATCACTGCCCGAGGACTGGCCCTGCCCGCAATGTGCGGTCAGGGAAAAGCCAGACTTCATGGCCCTGTCATAACCGTATTGGGAACCAGCATCCGGCCACCGGATGTGCCGCACCACGCGAGGGGCCTCGATGCTCCTCGCGCATAAAACAGCAAGTCAACAGGAGAGGAGAAAGCATGGCGAAGGATCTGCCCACATCGCAGCGGCTCGGTGCACCGCGCGTACACGGACTCATGGCACTGGCCCTGATGGCATTCACCACAGTGGGCCATGCCGGGCAGGTCAAGCTGCCGTTCTTTGGCGAAAAGCCTCTGGACCTTGTTTACAACACCACCTTCATTGGCGGTGTCGCCGTGCGATCAGAGCCCCAGCACGCCGGCACGATCGCCAAGAACAATCTCAATCCGGAAGTCTGCGGCCGCACTGGCGATGCCAGTCTGTTCCAAGCCTGTCAGGGGCTATTCACCGGGCAGACCTTCCCCGCCGAACGCCTCGTCAACGCGCCCGGCTCCTTCAGTACGAACTTCGATCAGGGCAATCTCAACTACGAGCAATGGGATCTCGCCCAGTGGCTGCTGCGCATCAACCAGGACGTCACCTTTGGCTGGAACGACTGGTTTCTATTCGCCAAGGCCATTGCCATCTACGACCCGGTGAACTACCGCTTCAAGCAAACCCATCCCAACCTCATCACCGACGAAAACTTCCAGCAGGTCGGTTACACCACCTTCCCCGGCAGCATCGCCTTGCCAGTGGGCGGTGCGCGCACTGACTCCACGCCCTGCCCCGTCAATCGCAATCCGCTCGGTTTGCCTTGCGGCATCGTCTATGGCCCCGGTGGTCGTGTAGAGCGTTCGCGCAGCAGCCGGGTTGATCGTGAAATTGGTCTGGGCATCCAATTGCTGGACATCAACGTCACCGGCTCGATCAACTTCTTCGACGCACTCGATGTCGCCGTGCGCATAGGCCGCCAGCAGATCATCTGGGGTGAGGCCACGCTGCAATTTTTCGACTCGATCAACGTGTTGAACCCGCCGGATCTGAACAATTTCTTCCGCGTTGGCGGCAATGGTCTGGATGACTTTTACCAGCCCGTGAATGCCTTCAGCTTCGGCACCAATCCCACTGACAACCTCAACATCTCAGGCTGGTATGCGCTGGAGTTCCGGCCCATCGAACTGCCGGCCTATGGCGGCTTCTACTCGCCCGCCAATCTTGGCACCCTCAACGAGGGGCCGGACTACGTGACCATCAGCTTCGGCAATCTCACGCCGGATGAAGACGGCGTGGGCCGTCTCATCGACAACCCGCTGACGCTGATCACCAACACCACCTCGCGTGCGCAGCGCCTGAGGGATGACAACCCGAAAGACATCGATCGCAACTTCGGTCTGAAACTCGCCTACACCGCAGACTGGCTCAACAACGGCACCAACCTCGCGTTTTATTACTCGGAGTACACCTCGCGCATCCCTATGGTGAGCTTCTTCTCGGCCGATGAGTCCTGTTCGAAGAACTCCACCAGCACCGCCGAGTTTGGTCTGAACTGTCCAGATATTCCGCTGCTCAACCTGCCCGCCAACAATCCCGCCGGAGCCACCTCCGATGCGCTCGCAATCGACTCATTGCAGGTCAAGCTCGAATACCCGCGTGACATCCAGATGTACGGTTTCAGCTTCAACACCAGCTTTGGTGATGTCTCCTTCCAGGGTGAAGCCGCCTACCGCCCAGGCGATCCCCTGCAGGTAGATCTGGTCGACCTCGCTTTCGCAGGCCTCGGCCCCACACTCACCAACTGCCATCTGGCGCCAGGCTGTGCCGGTAGCACCGCTGGCCTCGGCACGCAGCCCAATGGACTGCAGGGCTTGTACCCCTCCAGCAACTTCACCACGGCAGATGGACCTGGCGCCTTCAACGACACCTTCGACCTCGCAGTTGGTCATTTGCCGGGCTCGGGCCGCAGCTTCCCCAATTTCATCATTCCCTTCCGCGGCGGCACGCTCGGCACCAATCCGGCCAACAGCTACATCCAGGGCTGGGAGCGCTTCCGTACCTTCTCGTTCGACTTCGGTGCGACCTACGTGGAGGGCAATACCGATTTCACCGCGCGCCTGCTCGGGGCTGATCAAGTGATCTGGCTGCCGGAGATCGGCTTCCGCCACATCATGGGTCTGCCTTCGCTCGATCGCCTCGCACTCGCCGTGCCCGGCACTTTCACCAGCCCTACCGCAGGCGCTGATGGCTCAGGGGCCGATGGCTCGCGTCAGGCCTGCTCCACCAACCAGGCCTGCCAGTTCGGCGCCGATGGCCTGCGCTTCAACCCCAGCCAGGCGCCGCTTGATCTCTACCCCACCAAGTGGTCCGGCGGTGTGGGTTTTGTCTGGCTCATTCGTTGGGAAAACGTCCTGCCGGATATCAGCTTCGCGCCGCAAATCATCTTCAAGCGCGACCTCTTCGGCCACTCGCCGGGATACCTCAGCAACTACGTGGCAGGACGCACGCTCTGGGATACCAACATCGAGATGCGCTACCGCGACAAGACCTCTTTCAACATCGGCTACCAGATGTGGAGCGGCGGCGGCGACGCCAATTTGTTCCGCGACCGCGACACGATCAAGGCCTTTGCGAAGTACTCGTTCTGATGCACCCGCTTTTACCGGAGAGACTCATGATGACCACAACCCAACGCCCATCAGCGTTCAAGATGGCCTTGCTGGGGGCGCTGCTGCTGCCCTTTTCCCACACCGCATTCGCCAAGGTAACCGCGGCCGAAGCGGCCAAACTTGGCAAGGAACTCACCCCGATTGGCGCCGAGGCTGGCGCCAGCAAGGACGGCAGCATTCCGGCCTGGACGCCTGCCAAGCAGAGCGGAAAATTGTCGGGTGAGTACGCCAGCGACCCCAAGATTGAAGCTGAAAAGCCGATCTACACCATCACCGGCGCGGATGCCGCAAAGCATGGCGGCAAGCTCAGCGAGGGCCACAAGTACCTGCTGAAAACCTTCCCCACCTACAAGATGCAGGTCTACCCCAGCCATCGCACCGTGGCCTGGCCAGACTTCATCTACAAGTCCACCGCGAAGAACGCAGTCACCTGCGATCTGGTCGGCACTGACAACCCGGACAACTGCGTGCAGGGCTTTCCGTATCCCATCCCCAAGACGGGTGCGGAGGTGATCTGGAACCACCGCATCAAGTGGCGCGGCGATGCGGTGCGTCGCAACAACGACCAGATGAACGTCGATGCCAGCGGCAAGTATCAGCTTGCGCAGTTGGTGGAAGACGTGAAGTTTCTTTACGCCAATGAAAAGAGCCCGGTACCGCTGACCAACGGCAAAGGCCTGTTTCTGTACTACCTCTCGAAGATCATCGCGCCCTCGCGCACGGCGGGCACCATGATTCTCGTCAACGAGTGTGGTGGCACCGGTGCCACGGGCCGCGCGGCCTGGCTGTACGCACCGGCCCTCAAGCGCATTCGCCGCGCGCCGGCGGTGTGCTGTGACAACCCATACGAAGGCACCGACGGTCAGCAGTTCTACGACCAGGTGGACATGTTCAATGGCGTGCTGGAGCGCTATACCTGGAAGCTCATCGGCAAGCGCGACATGGTCGTGCCCTACAACAACTTCAAGATCGCTCGCGCCAAATACAACACGCTGGCCAAGCCCAACCATCTCAACCCTGAGCTGCCGCGCTACGAGGCGCATCGCGTCTGGGTGGTGGAAGCAACCCTCAAGCCCGGCGAGCGCCACACCTATGCCAAGCGCGTGTTCTATGTGGATGAAGACAGCTGGAGCATCCTCATGGTCGACCTCTACGACGGCCAGGGCGGACTCTTCAACTTCCAGGAAGGCATGGGCACGCCGCAGCGCAACGTGCTGACGCATTTCACCGTGCCGGAGATCATTTACCACTTCGACTCGGGCCGCTATTTCGTCACCGCGCTCTCGGCTGAAGGCGCACCCAACGACTACAGCGTGGACTACCCGGACGGCTTCTTCACCGACAGCGCCGTGCAGCAGCGCGCCTCCAAGTAAGCCAGCACAGCAGCGGCTCCCCCCTCCCCCGCGCGGCCGCTACACGGCAGCCGTGCGGGGCGACTTTTCTCACGGACATATCCCATGCACGGCGATCCGCGCGGCTGGTTTTCGACGTTCTTCGTCAAAATCACCGAACCCCTGATTTTCTCGAAGCGTCCTATCACTCTCACGGTCATCACCTTGATGACCGTCTTACTCGGTTGGCAGGCCTCGCAACTCAAGCTCGATTCCGGTTTTGAAAAGCAGCTGCCCAAGAATCACCCCTACATTCAGGTGCTCAAGCAGCACCAGGCGCAGTTCGGGGGCGGCAACACCGTGCTGCTCGCCGTCACGCAAAAGGAGGGCAAAGGCGATATTTACAACGGCCCCTTTCTCGCCTCGCTGAAAACCGCCACCGATGCGGTGTTCTACCTGCCGGGGGTCGATCGCACCCGCGTCAGCTCCCTGTTCACGCCCAACACGCGCTACCTCGAAGTGGTGGAAGGCGGCTTCCAGGGCGGCAATGTGGTGCCTTCGGGCTTCCAGCCCACGCCTGAGGCGCTCGCCACCATCAAGGACAACGTTCGCAAGGCCACCATCATTGGCCGCCTGGTTTCCAATGACCAGCGTTCAGCCATCGTCGCCAGCGAGCTAGTGGAAACCAATCCGCGCACGCAGGAAAAGCTCGACACCATTCGTGCGGCGCACCAGTTTGAAAATATCCGCGGGCGGCTCACCAAGCCCATGCTCTATGAGCTGAAGCTCAAGGCCGAGAGCGCGCCGCTGGCGGCTGGAACCCGTGTTCTGTCGCTATACGAAGATCCGCGCGGACTGCTGTTCAACTACCAGCGCTTTCAGGGCACTGCCGTGGCCGCTAACGGCGAAACCATCGACCGGAGCTTCTACGGTGGCGATCTCGAAGTGGTGGAGTCGAGCAACCCCGACTACAACCCGGACATCGATGTGCAGATCATCGGCTTCGCCAAGGTCATCGGCGATGTGGCCGATGCTTCACTGGGCGTGGTTGCATTCTTCGGCCTTACCGTGGTGCTGGTGTGGTTCATTCTTGCCTGGTACATGGGCTCGTTCGTGGTCGCGCTCTACCCCTTGAGCTGCGGCCTGCTCGCGGTGGTGTGGGAGCTGGGCATCCTGCATATGGCCGGTTACGCACTCGATCCGTTTGCGATTCTCGTGCCGTTTCTGGTGTTAGCGATCAGTGTCAGCCACGGTATCCAGATCACCAGCTTCTGGCTGCTGGAAGTGGCTGATCGCGGACTCAACAGTTTCGATGCCTCACGCGCGACCTATCGCCGCCTGGTCATCCCAGGCATCACCGCACTCATCACCAACGTGATCGGCTTCGGCACCATCCTGCTCATCCCGATCGGTATCGTGCAGGAGATGGCGATCAACGCCATGTTTGGTCTCATTGCCGTCATCGTCTGCAAGAAAATCCTGCTGCCCTGCCTGCTCTCCTACGCCAAGCTGCCTGACCCCGAGGGCTTCCGCAGCTTTCAGCGCCGTCGCGACGAGCGGCTCAAACCGTTGTGGTGGCGCTTCTCCGCACTCACCAATAAGGGCATGGCCGTGGGCGTACTGGTGGTACTGGCTCTGGCCTCGGCCGGTGCCCTGACGGTGGCGAAGGACTTGCAGATTGGCGAGCTGCACGAAGGAGTACCGGCCCTGAAGCCGGACTCTCGCTATAACCAGGACTCTGCCTTCGTCTCGAAAAACTACGCCATCGGCGTAGACATCCTTCAGGTGTATGCCGAAACCAAGAAGAACGGCTGCATCGACTATGCCGTGATGAACCAGATTGATCGCTTTGGTTTTTATATGGAGGGCGTGCCAGGCATCGTCTCCACAGTTTCGATGCCGATCATGGACAAGGTGGTGTGGAACAAGATGAACGAGAGCAATCCGCGTTGGTCGCAGCTGCCACGCTCCGAGGATGGCCTCATCCTCGCGGGCCAGCAGTTCACCACCTCCACCGGCCTGCTCAACGAAGACTGCTCGGTGATGCCGACCTACCTCTTCACCGCTGACCACCGCGCGACCACCATCGACGGTATCCTCACCGCCATCAAGAGCTACAACACGGAGCTGGGGCCAGACAGCCCCGTGAAGTTCACGCTCGCGGGCGGCAATGTGGGCGTAATGGCTGCCACCAACGAGGTGATTCGCGACACCGAGTTCAACGTGCTGTTCTGGCTCTTCCTCGCCATCATCATCTGCGTATATGCCTCGTTCCGGGGCATCACCGGCATCGTCTGCATCGTGGTGCCACTTGCCGCCGTGTCGGTATTCACCTACGCCATCATGGTCTGGCTCGGCATTGGCCAGACGGTGGCCACACTGCCGGTCGCTGCCTTCGCCGCCGGCATTGGCGTGGACTACGGCATCTACATCTACAGCGTGCTCGAAGAGAACGTGAAGATGAAGGGGATGCCACTGCGCGAGGCCTACGCCGACACCCTGCACCAAACCGGCAAGGCCGTGGTGGTCACCGCAATCGCGCTTTCGGCGAGCGTGGCGACCTGGGTACTGTCTGATCTTCAGTTCCAGATCGACATGGGCATTCTGCTCACCATCATGTTCCTTGCCAACGCCGTAGCTGCCCTTGTGATGCTGCCCGCCTTCGCGCGCTTGCTGATGAAGGCACCGCCCCAAACCACCACCGTGGCCCACGCATGAAAAAGCTCGCTCTTATTGCATTCGCTGGCTTCGCACTCGCGCAGGCTGCTCCGTCTTTTGCCCAAGGGGCTGCGTCCAAGCCGCTGTCGGCGCTCATGAGCCCCAAGGCCACCCAAGGCCTGCTGCTGGGGCTCGCTGACGCAGGTGCCAGCCGCGTGGCGGTGGGTGGCAACGGCGTGATCCTGCGCGCCGCCGATGGCAAGGACTTCAAGCAGGTGGCCAGTCCTGTCGACACCACGCTCACCGGCCTTGCCTTTGCCGATGCCCGCCAGGGCTGGGCAGTGGGCCACGACAGCGCCATCCTGCACAGCAGTGACGCGGGAATGACCTGGACCTTGCAGAACTGGCAGCCCGAACAGAACGCACCCCTGTTCGCCGTCTTGCCGCTCAGCCCCCAGCAGGTCATCACCGTAGGGGCCTTTGGCACCATCAAGACCACCGCAGATGGCGGCAAGACCTGGGCTGATCTGGATGCGCCCGCCATCACGGCTGAGAAGTACCACCTCAATGCCATCGCCAAACTGCACGATGGCCGCATCGCAGTCGTAGGCGAACGCGGACTGGTGGGGATTTCCAGCGATGGGCGTGAATGGCAGCGCATCGCCCTGCCCTACGAGGGCTCGCTGTTCGGCGTGCTGCCATTCGGTGAGCGCGGCATGGTGGTGTTTGGCATGCGCGGCAACGTGTATGCCTCTGCTACACCGGAGTCCGGTGAATGGACCCAAGTGCAAACCAATACCACTGCCAGTCTCTTCGGCGGCGCCGTGCAGGGCAACGATACCCTCCTGCTCACCGGCGCCGATGGCACGCTGTTGAGCCTGCAAGGCAACGAAGTTAAGGCCATCGCGCTCGATGCCAGCTTGCGCGACGCGGTCATCGCCGCAGTGCTGCCCTCGCCGAGCGGGCCATGGGTGCTTGCCAGCGAGAAAGGACTGCACCTCACCGCCGCCGCCAAGACATTGCGCTGATGTTTGCTTCTCAGGGACTTGGGAAGTATCCTTCGCGGCCTTATTTGGGCGTGTAGCTCAGTTGGTTAGAGCACCACCTTGACATGGTGGGGGTCGTAGGTTCGAGTCCTATCGCGCCTACCAAATAACTGGAACCCTGCTTCGGCAGGGTTTTTTTTGCGCGCGATTCACGGTCCGCAACCCACACGTTTCAGGCCACTGCCGAGCGCAACGACTGCTCGCGCAGCGCGCGAATGCGGTCGCGGATCTTGCCGGCCTTCTCGAACTCCAGGTTGAGGGCGGCCTGCTTCATCTCCTTTTCGAGCTTCACGATGGCGCGGCCCAGCTTGGTCGGGTCGCTGAGGTCAATGCCGGCATCGCTGGCGGCCTCGGCCACCTTGCGGGCATTGCCGGCCTTGCGCTTTTCTTCTGGCAGCGTCTCGTAGCCGAGGCGCATTACGTCCTGAATCTTCTTGCTCACGCCGCGCGGGGTGATGCCATTGGCGAGGTTGAAAGCCACCTGCTTGGCGCGGCGGCGCTCAGTTTCGCCAATGGCCTTCTTCATCGACTCGGTCATCTGGTCGGCATAGAGAATGGCCTTGCCGTTCAGGTGGCGGGCCGCGCGGCCGATGGTCTGTATCAGCGAGCGTTCGCTGCGCAGGAAGCCTTCCTTGTCGGCATCGAGAATCGCCACCAGCGACACCTCGGGGATGTCGAGACCCTCGCGCAACAGGTTGATGCCCACCAGCACATCGAACACGCCCAGACGCAGGTCGCGGATGATCTCACTGCGCTCGACGGTGTCGATATCGGAGTGCAGGTAGCGCACGCGCACACCGTGTTCGCCCAGGTAGTCCGTGAGGTCCTCGGCCATGCGCTTGGTCAGCACGGTGATCAGCACGCGCTCTTCCACCGCCACCCGCAGCTTGATCTCGCCCAGCACGTCGTCCACCTGCGTGGTGGCGCGACGAATTTCCACCTCCGGATCCACAAGCCCCGTGGGGCGCACCAGCTGCTCCAGCACCTGCCCGTCGGATTTCTTCAGCTCGTACGGCCCGGGCGTGGCGCTCACATAGAGCGTCTGCGGGGCAATGCGCTCGAACTCCTCAAACTTCAGTGGCCGGTTGTCGAGTGCGGAGGGCAAGCGGAAACCGTACTCCACCAGCGTTTCCTTGCGTGCCCGGTCGCCCTTGAACATGCCGCCAATCTGCGGGACGGTGACATGGCTTTCGTCGAGCACCACGATGGCATCGGGCGGCAGGTAGTCGAACAAGCAGGGCGGCGCCTCGCCAGCGCCCTTGCCCGAGAGATAGCGGCTGTAGTTCTCGATGCCCTTGCAGTAGCCAATCTCCTGAATCATCTCGATGTCGAAATGCACGCGTTGCTCGATGCGCTGTGCTTCGATGAGCTTGTTCACGCTCTGGAAATAGCGGATGCGCTCCTGGCACTCCTGCTTGATGGTTTCGATCATCGCCAGCGTGCGCTCGCGCGGCGTCACGTAATGGCTGCCGGCGTAGATGCTGGCGCGCGGCAGCTTGCCCAGCACCTCGCCAGTGAGTGGGTCGAAGGTATAGATGTTCTCCACCTCGTCATCGAACAGCTCGATGCGGATCGCCTCGTCGTCGCTCTCGGCGGCAAACACATCAATCACCTCGCCGCGCACGCGGTAGGTGCCGCGCTCCAGCACCACATCGTTGCGGGTGTACTGCATGGCGGTGAGCTGCAGAATGATGTCGCGTTGGGTGATGCGATCACCCTTCACCACATGCAGCACCATCTTGAAATAGCTCTCGGGGTCGCCCAGGCCGTAGATGGCCGACACGCTGGCGATGATGATGGCGTCGCGGCGCTCGATGAGCGCCTTGGTGGCGGAGAGGCGCATCTGTTCGATGTGCTCGTTCACCGCCGAGTCCTTCTCGATGAAGGTATCGCTCGAAGGCACATAGGCCTCCGGCTGGTAGTAGTCGTAGTACGAAACAAAGTACTCGACGGCGTTGTGGGGGAAGAACTCCTTGAACTCGCCGTAGAGCTGGGCCGCCAGCGTCTTGTTGGGGGCCATGATCAAACAGGGGCGCTGTACCTGCTGGATGACATTGGCGATGGTGTAGGTCTTGCCCGAGCCGGTCACACCCAGCAGCGTCTGGTGCGCGAGGCCGTCATTGAGGCCCTGCACCAGCCCGGCAATGGCGGTGGGCTGGTCGCCCGCAGGCGGCCATTCCTGCTTGAGCTGGAACAAGAGATCCTGCCGGCGGCGCAGGCGGGTGACCTTGTCAGAGACACGTTCGGCGATGAGATCAGACATGGGGGCAACCAGCGCAAAAGAGACCGTCTAGTGTGCCCTAGGGTGTGTTGACATTCATTTCATCGCTGCGGCGGAAGGCTGTTTTTGGGCAGTGCAAGGAACGGAGTGCAGCCGATGGTTGTACCATCGGCAAACTGCGTGACGCTGCAATGCCCAAAAACAGTCCCGCCCCGAAGGGTTGCTGCGATGAAATGAATGTCAACACACCCTAGCTCAAGGACTTTTCATGAACCCCAAACGCACAAGGCCCACTCCGGCAGGCAGCCGGAGTGGGCCTTGGCGTACTGCGCCTGGGCTAGCGGCGGCGGCGCAGTGCCACCAGCATCAGGCCCAGCAGCGCCAGGCTGCTGCCAAAGGTGCCGCCAAAAC
>CAMTXV010000198.1:0-5130 GCA_947085665.1 uncultured Sinobacteraceae bacterium
GATCGAGCGCGTTGTGGTGCGTGGTGAAGGGCCGCGCCGTGGCACCACCCGGAATGGGCTGCAGCATCGGCGTCTCGACTTCCTGAAAGCCGAGCGTGTCCAAGAAGTTGCGGATGAAGCGGACGATCTTGGTGCGCTTCTCGAACACCGCCTTGGCGTCCGGGTTCATGATGAGATCGACATAGCGCTGGCGATGGCGCACCTCGATATCAGTGAGGCCCGCATGCTTCTCGGGCAGCGGACGCAGGCCCTTCACCAGTAGTTCGAGCGAATCGGCGTAGATCGACAGCTCGCCGGTCTTGGTTTTGAAGACCTTGCCCTTCACGCCAAAGATGTCGCCCATGTCGCTGGTCTTGAAGGTCTCGTAGGCAGCCTCGCCCAAGAGACTCTGCTGCACAAAGATCTGGATGCGCCCGCTCGAATCCTGCAAGGTACCGAAGCTCGCCTTGCCCATGATGCGCTTCAGCATCAGGCGGCCGGCAACGGCCGCGCGGCTGCCCAGGGCCTCCAGCGCCGGCGCGTCGGCTTCGCCGAACTGGCCGTGCAGGTCCGCAGCCAGCGCATCGCGACGAAAGTGATTCGGGTAGGCGTTGCCCTTCGCCCTCAGGGCTTCCAGCTTGGCGCGACGGCCTGCGACGACCTGATTTTCATCAACAACCGGCGGGGTGATGGGCTCGCTCATTCTTATAGTCCTTGCTTCAGGCTGGCTTCGATGAAGGGGTTGAGATGACCATCGAGCACCTTCTGTGTGTCTGCAATCTCAACGCCCGTGCGCAGATCCTTGATACGGCTCTGGTCCAGCACATAGCTGCGAATCTGGTTGCCCCACTCGATATCGCTCTTGGCGTCTTCCACCTTCTGCTTTTCGGTGTTGCGCTCTTGCAGGGCGCGTTCGTAGAGCTTGGACTTCAGCATCTTCATCGCCGAATCACGGTTGGCGTGCTGGCTGCGCTGGGTCTGGCAGGCCACGACAATGCCCGAAGGCTTGTGGGTGATGCGGATGGCCGATTCGGTCTTGTTGACGTGCTGGCCACCCGCGCCGCTGGAGCGATAGGTGACCGCTTCCAGATCGGCCGGGTTGATCTCGATCTCAATGTTGTCATCGACTTCGGGGCTCACATACACGCCCGCAAAACTGGTGTGACGACGGCCGCCGCTATCGAAGGGCGACTTTCGCACCAGGCGATGCACGCCGGTTTCCGTGCGCAGCCAGCCGTAGGCATAGGGCCCGCTCACTGAAAAGCTGGCGCCCTTGATCCCTGCCACTTCGCCGTCGCTCACTTCCAGCAGCTCGTATTTGAAGCCGTTCTGGTCGCACCATTTCAGGTACATGCGCAGCAGCATGTTCGCCCAGTCCTGACCTTCGGTGCCGCCGGCACCCGACTGGATGTCCACGTAGCAATTGGAGTTGTCCATCTCGCCGGCAAACATGCGGCGGAACTCCATATCGTCGGCCAGCTTGCCGAGTGCGGTCACGTCGCGGGCAATCTCGGCGATAGTGCCAGTGTCGTTCTCGGCCTCGGCCATCTCCAGAAGATCGATGGCGTCCTTCAGGCCTGCCTCCGCGCGCTCCAGCGGCTGGATCACGTCTTCCAGCTTCGCGCGCTCGCGGCCAATCTCCTGCGCCTTGGCAGGGTTGTTCCAGATATCGCCGCGTTCCAGCTCGGCGTTGACTTCGGCTAGCCGGTCCTTCTTTTCAGCGTAGTCAAAGATAGCCCCGCAGCGCGTCGAAACGCGTCTGCAGGGCTGTCACCTCTTCCTTAATTTTGTTCGGTTCCATGGCCTTTCACCAAAGGGGCGTTCCGGCTGGAACGGCTTGAAGGGCGCGGAGTATAGGTGCCGCGGCTCGGGCGAGCCACGCAGGTTGTGCGCAAACCGGCCGAAATGTTAAAACTTCGAGCGGAGAGCGACCCGTCAGCCAAAACCTGCGGCGAGTCGTCAAGTTTGCAATCTAAAGACCCAAAACCCCAACACGAAAGGGACGCTCATGACTTATCGCCTCGGCACTCTCGGCCTCATTGCCGCCATGGTGCTTTCACTGCCCAGCCATGCTCAAGATGAGTTTGCCTCTGAAGAGAGTGCTGAAACCGCAGCAGAGGGGGCCAAGCTGAAACTGGGCCGTAATCTGTACTTCTCGGCGATGGGCAATTACTTCCGCGCCGCCAAAGGCCGCGGCACCGACGATGGCTTCGGTGGCCAGATCTCCATCGGCAAGAGCGTGACCAATGGACTGAACCTGGAACTGCTCAGCCAGTACCTCACCGCAGACCCCGAAACCGGCAGCGGCTCCACCAAGCTCACGGGTGTCGGCATTGGTGCGATGGTGTTCCCCTCCAGCACTCTGCCCGACCTCTATGTGCCGCTCACCCTCATGCGTGGGCAGGTGCGCGACAACCCCGGCCTGATTCCGGACTACAGCACCACGTTCTTTGACGTCGGCTTGGGCTACCTCATTGGCCTGGGCTCATTGGGTGAGCGCTTCGGCGGCACCTCGATTCGCGCGGAAGTGAAATACCGCATCGACGCCCATGGCCGCGAACAGGCCGGCATTGGCGACGGCGAGCGCAAGGCCTTCTACGAAGGCATCGCCGGCCTCGGCGTGGTCATCCCGCTGGGTGTTGCCCCGCCGGTGGTTGAAGCCGCCCCCGTGGAAGAAGCCCCCGCTGAAGTGGTGCCCCTGGAAGTGGGCGACGCTGACAACGATGGCGTGCCGGACGACCGCGACCAGTGCCCCGAAACCCCGGCAGGTGCCGTGGTGGATGAAAACGGTTGCCCGCCCGCCGAGCCCGAACCGGCAGCGGCGGTGGTCGACTGCGTGCCGCCCGGCCCCGGCGAGCCGATTGATCTCAACGGCTGCAAGGCCGGTGATGCCTTCGTGCTGCGCGGCGTGAACTTCGAAGTCGCCTCGGCCCGCCTCACACCCAACGCCAAGTCGATTCTCGATGGCGTGGCCGATGCCCTGCTCGCACAGCAGGCCGTGAAGGCCGAGATTGGTGGCTACACCAGCTCCGAAGGCAGCGACAGCTACAACCAGAATCTGTCTGAGCAGCGCGCAGCGGCGGTGACGGAATATCTGGTGGGCCGCGGCGTGGCCGCTGACCGTCTCACCAACAAGGGCTACGGCGAAGCATCCCCGGTGGCTGACAACAACACCGGCGAAGGTCGCGAGCTGAATCGTCGCGTGGAGCTGAAGGTGGTGGATTCTGGTGGCGCCGTGGCAGCCCCCACCGAAGAGGCCCCTGCCGAAGCCCCCGCAGCAGAGTCGGCAACGGAAGGCGAACCCGCAGCAACCGAGGAAGCCGCACCGGCTGAAGAAGCAGCACCGGCAGAAGGCGAAGCAGCACCTGCCGATGAAGCTGCCCCCGCAGACGCTGAAGCGCCAGTCGAAGGCGAAGCAGCTCCCGCGGAAGGCGAGGCTGCTCCGGTTGAAGAAGTGCCGGCTGATGCTGCGACCGAAGCCCCGGCTGAAGTCCCGGCCGAAGGCGAGCCCGCCCCCGAAGTGGAAAGCGCGCAGCCTGCCCAGTAAACAAGGCTCGCCACAAAAAAAGCCCGCCGATTGGCGGGCTTTTTTTGTGGGTGACAGATGATTAGAAGAGGTCCACAGACCCCGCCTGCATCGAGGCTTGCAGCACCGGCTTGTGCGGGGCCACTTGCCAGACCTGCACCTGGCTTTCGGTCTGGCGGCGCCAGTTGTCGAGCGCCGGGCGCTTGGGCTCCAGATCATCCGAGGGCGGCTCAGACACCAGCCGGTGCAGCGTCTCCGCCTGGTCGGTCATCTGGGTCAGGCGCTGCACGTTCTGCGCGGCCGAGCCAATGGCCTGGGTGGCGATATCTTCGAACTGCAGACAGCGCACGGCTTCGGCCACCGAAAGGCCGATCTCGCGGCTGGTGCTGGAAACCTCGCGCAGACCGTTCTCCATGTTGGAGTTGAGCTGTTCCACTTGGCGCAGCAGGGTGCTCACCTCATCCTTGGCCTTCACGCTGGCGCCCATGTCTTTCGTGGCCATGCCGCCCACGGTATCGCGCACCTTGGCCACGGCATCCTTTGAGGAACCCACCAGCTTCCGAATCTGCTCGTTGAAGTTGTTGCTGCGCTGACTCAGGTTGCGCACCTCCTCGGCCACCACCGCAAAACCGCGTCCGGCCTCACCGGCACGCGCCGCTTCAATCGCTGCGTTCAGAGCGAGCAGGTTGGTCTGGTCGGCAATGCTCTTCACATCGCCCAGCAGCTCAAAGATGGCATCGAGGTGCTGCACCATGTCGTCGATGTGGCGCACGCTGTTGCTGGACTGCTGGCTCACGGAGCTGAGGGTGTCCACCAAACCCTCCATGAGATTGCCCGCCAGCTGAGCAAAGCGGCGCACATCCACGTCATCTGCCCCGCCGCGCTGCACGATGCGCGACACCACACTGGCCTGCGCCTGCGACTGCGCGTTCATCGCATTGAAGCTTTTCTGCAACTGCCCGCAGGCATCGCGGATCAGCACGCGCACCCGCTCCAGTTCGCCCTGCACGCTCTGCGCTTCCACCCGCGTCGTGCCGCACACCTGCATAAGCACCCGATGCGGCTCGATGAGTGTGGCGGCATCACGGTGGCTGCGCTCGCGCTCTTGTCGCTGCAGCCACCAGGCAGCATGCCCCCAGGCACCCAGCATGGCCACCAGCACGGCCCAGGTGAGCGCAGCAGGTGCATTCAGCAGCTGCACCACCGTATGCGTGGCCGTGAGTGCCAGCGGCACCAACAGGGTCTTTTGAATGGGACTGAAGCTTGCGCTCGACATGGTGAGGCCCTCGACTGGTCTTGTGGGTCGTAATGGGTATCGGCAGGAAGCCACGGAAGCTTTAGCCCATTTTTTTGCCGCTGCCGGCGGCAAGGCGCAGCAGCTGGTCGGCAATCTGCGGCAGCGGCAGCACCTGCTCGGCGCCGCCCAGCTTGAAGGCCGCACCCGGCATGCCCCAGACCACGCTGGTGGCTTCGTCCTGCACCAGGGTGCGGGCGCCGGCCTGGCGCAGTTGCAGCAGGCCGCGCGCGCCGTCCTCGCCCATGCCCGTGAACACGGCAGCCACCGCATTGGGGCCCACGTGCTCGGCGACACTACGGAACAGCACATCCACCGCCGGGCGCTGGAA
>CAMTXV010000199.1:0-4122 GCA_947085665.1 uncultured Sinobacteraceae bacterium
AGCGAAAAGCGGGATTGCTGCCAGTCTACGACTGCGCCTGGCCTGCCAGGTGGCTCAAGGCTTCACCGGTGACGCGATAGATCGTCCACTCGCTCTGCGCCCGCGCCCCCAGCGATTCGTAGAAGGCGATGGCCGGGGCGTTCCAGTCCAGCACGCTCCATTCGAAGCGACCGCAGCCGCGCGCCACCGCCAGTGCGGCGAGGTGGGCCAGCAGGGCCTTGCCCACGCCTTGCCCGCGGGCCGCAGGGCGCACGAACAGGTCTTCCAGATACAGCCCCGGTTTGGCGAGGAAGGTGGAGTAGTTATGAAAGAACAGGGCGAAGCCGACGGGGGTGCCGTCCACTTCAGCAATCACGCACTCGGCGTGGGGACGCTCGCCGAACAGGCTGGCTTCAAGCGCTTCGGCAGTGGCATGACACTCATGCCGCAGCTTTTCGTAGTCAGCGAGTTCGCCAATGAGGGCGGCAATCAGCGGGCAGTCGGCAGGCGCAGCTGGACGGATATGCGAGGGCATGGTGGCAGGGTGGCGTGAGAAGATGCCCATCTTGCTCTGAGCCTTGCCAGCCGTCACCGCAGGCCGCGGTGAAGAACTTCCGGGCACGGGCGATGTCCCTCTCACCTCTTTCGTCTTTTCACTGCCCCACCATGGCTTCCGCAAGAATCTTCGCCCTTGGCCTGCTCATCCTCTCAACCAGCGTCTCGGCGGAGACCCTGCTGGGTGGCAAGTCCAGCGCGCTGGGCAAGGGGGCCGAACTGCTGCCGGTGGATCAGGCTTTTCAGCTGCAGGGCGCCACACGCCGGGGTCAGCAGATTGCGCTCGATTGGTCGATTGCTCCGGGGTACTACCTGTATCGCCACTCGCTCAAGGTGAGCGTTGATGCGCCGGCCAATGCGCCTTTCGCCGGGCCTGAGCTGCCCAAGGGCGTGGCGATGAACGATGCGGAGTTCGGCAACGTCGAGACCTACCGCGGAGCCTTGCAGGCCAAGCTCACGCTGCCGGCAGGTAGCCCCGCGCCGCGCACGCTGCGGGTGAAATATCAGGGCTGTGCAGACATCGGCGTGTGCTATCCGCCGCAGACCCGTCTTTTGGCGGTGAAGGAGTGAGCGGCTTCTCGCGGCAGGCGGCGCTGGTCGTCGCCATTGCATTTACCGCGGGTGCAGCCGGATTCTGGGTGGCACGCTGGATGCCGCAGACCCCCACGGTGGCAGAGGGCATCGCATCGAAGTCGCTCGAACCCGAGCGCATCGAAGGGCAGGCCGCGCCAGCGGTGAACCTGCCGGACATCGACGGCAAGCCGCGCACGCTCAATGACTGGCCCGGCAAGTGGCTGCTGGTGAATTTCTGGGCGACCTGGTGCGCGCCCTGCATGCATGAAATTCCCGCACTCATCGACGTGCAGGCACGCTATGAGAAGGCCGGCCTGCAAGTGCTGGGCATTGCCATGGACGACCCCGAAGCGGTTCGGGCGCTGATGAAGGAGAAAGCCTTCAACTACCCCTCGCTCATCGGTGACGAGCAAGTGCAGCTGGTGATGGAGCAATTCGGCAACACCATTGGCGCCTTGCCCTACACCGTGTTGATCGCCCCGGATGGCGTGGTGCGCTATGTGGAATTGGGTGGCGTTGACACGCCCAAGCTCGACAACCTCATGCAGCGCTTCCTGCCGCTCTGACGTCTCGCGGCTTTTTGTCCAACGTGCGCCGATCTGCGCCCAACAAGGGTGCATCTGCACGCATTTGCAAATGCTGAATCCGCTGGTGCAGACTCCTGACCACTTCATGGTCATGGTCTCAAGCAAAGTGAGTCATCTGCTGCTGCTCAACGGCCCCAATCTCAACCTGCTCGGCAGCCGCGAGCCGGGCCTGTATGGCAGCGCGACCCTCCCGGAGATCGAATCACAGCTGGCTGCGGAGGCGGTCACGCTGGGCCATCGCCTGTCGACTTTCCAGTCCAATCACGAAGGTGCTTTGGTGGATCGTGTGCAGCAGGCGCGCAGCGAAGGCATTGCCGGCATTCTCATCAATGCCGGGGCCTACACGCACACCAGTGTGGCGCTGCGCGATGCGCTGCTGGCCGTGGCCATTCCCTACGTGGAAGTGCATCTCTCCAATGTTTATGCCCGCGAGGCCTTTCGGCAGCACTCCTACCTGGCCGACAAGGCCATTGGCGTGATTGCCGGCTTTGGCCCCGAGAGCTACCGCCTGGGCCTGCTGGCGCTGCATAAACGCCTCGCCGCCAGTCCCTGACCCACACCGTTGTCCCCTCTTGCGGCGCCGGGATGACCCCGGAGCCTTCGACCCGGAGTCACTCAAATGGATTTGCGCAAGATCAAGACCCTCATCGACCTCGTGCAGGAATCCGGCATTGCCGAGCTGGAGGTAAAGGAGGGCGAGGAGAGCGTGCGCATCAGCCGCTTTCCCACGGGGGGCATGGCGCATCAGGTGATGCTGCCCGCCATGGGCATGCCGGGTGCAGCACCCGCACCTGCAGCACCTGCGCCGGCAGCCCCCGCTGCTGCCGCGGCGCCGGCGGCAGCTGCCGAAGCGCCCAAGGCCAGCGGCTACACCGTGAAATCCCCGATGGTCGGCACCTTCTATCGCACGCCCTCGCCGGGTGCGAAAGCCTTTGTCGAAGTGGGCCAGACCGTAAAGGTGGGCCAGGTGCTGTGCATCATCGAAGCGATGAAGATGCTCAACCAGATTGAGTGCGACAAGAACGGCGTGATCAGCGCGGTGCTCGTGGATAACGAGAAGCCGGTGGAGTTCGATCAGCCGCTCTTCACAATCGACCCGGCGTGAGGGCGCTCGTGCTGCGCACTCGCTGTGAGGCCGCTTGCCGCGCTGCGGCGCGCTGTGAGGGCGCCTCGCTGCGCGAGCCTGTGAGGTCGTTCGCTGCGCTTACTGTGAGGAACAGCGAAAACGCCAGCGGACCGCTCGCCTTCTTTTCCCCCCCGCGCCGCAGGCGCGTCCTCACCGCGCGCCGCAGCGCGGCAAGCATCTTCACCGGCGGCAACACCGCAGTCCTCAGCACGAGCGCATAGCGAGCCCCCAATGATCCAGAAAATTCTCATCGCCAACCGCGGCGAAATTGCCCTGCGTATCCAGCGCGCCTGCCGCGAGCTGGGCATCAAGACCGTCGCCGTGTATTCCACCGCCGACCGCGATCTGAAGCATGTACTGCTGTCAGATGAATCGGTCTGTATCGGTCCGGCGGCAGCCAGCGGTAGCTACCTGAACATGGCTGCCATCATCTCGGCCGCCGAGGTCACCCAGGCCGATGCCATTCACCCCGGCTACGGCTTTTTGAGCGAGAACGCCGACTTCGCCGAAAGCGTGGAAAAAAGCGGCTTCACCTTTATCGGGCCGCGCTCCGAAACCATTCGCCTGATGGGCGGCAAGACCACTGCCAAGGCCGCGATGATTGCCGCCGGCATGCCCTGTGTGCCGGGCAGCGAAGGCATCCTGCCGGAGGACGATGCCATTTGCCTCGCCACCGCCGAGCAGGTGGGCTATCCCGTCATCATCAAGGCCGCTGCCGGTGGGGGGGGGCGCGGCATGCAGGTGGTGCGCGAAAAGGGCGAGCTGCTGAACAAGATCAGCATCGCCCGCACCGAGGCACTCAATGCCTTCAAGGATGGCTCCGTGTTCATGGAGAAATTCCTTGAATGCCCGCGCCACATCGAGATTCAGGTGCTGGCCGATGGCCACGGCAACTGCGTGCACCTGGGCGAGCGCGACTGCTCGATGCAGCGTCGTAACCAGAAAGTGATCGAAGAGAGCCCGGCGCCTGGCATCACGGCCGCGCAGCGTGCCGAGATTGGCCAGATCTGTGTGGAGGCCTGCAAGGCCATCGGCTATCGCGGTGCGGGCACGATGGAGTTCCTCTACGCCGGCGGCAGGTTCTATTTCATTGAAATGAACACGCGCATCCAGGTGGAGCATCCAGTGACGGAGCTGGTGACGGGCATCGATCTCATCCAGGCACAGATCCGCGTCGCCAACGGCGAAACGCTGTGGATCGACCAGAGCCAGGTGAACCCGCGCGGCCACGCCATCGAGTGCCGCATCAACGCCGAAAACCCCAAGACGTTTGCACCCTCGCCGGGCGAGATCAAGCGCTGG
>CAMTXV010000200.1:0-1461 GCA_947085665.1 uncultured Sinobacteraceae bacterium
ATCACGGCCAGGGATGCGCGCCGTGCGTTGTAGCCCACCAGCGTGCGCAGAAAGCCGGTATCTACCGATTCGGGTGCGGGCGCCGGGTTGGCTGGAGCCATGGAGGCCGTGGTCTTTTTGGTGGGTCGAACGCTGGACATGGGGCGATTGTGGCGGGGCGTGGAGCAGGTTGCCGGCAGTTTGCGAGAGATTCTGATTCAAATCAGCCGCTAGGGAAGGTCTGCACAACGCTCGTTGCGACGAGTGCTGATGCGCGAGTTTTCAGATGGCGGCAACTTCGCCCTGATTCGGGTCATTCGAGGGCCGATTCGCGCCCCGTTATTGGCCCTTTCGGCCGCTGCGGACGCACTCATCCCCGGGCCCCCTGCAAAAGCGTTCGCCGCACCATCCACAGGTTGGAGAGCGCAAACAGCGTGTGCAGCTGCGCCGTGTTCTTGGCCAGGCCGCGGTAGCGCACCTTCACATGCCCGAACTGGCGTTTGATGACACGGAACGGGTGCTCCACCTTGGCGCGGATGCTGGCCTTCACATGTTCGAGCTTGTCCATGATCGCGCCCATCGTCGTGCTCTTGTCCAGGGCTCTGCGTTTGCCCGGGCGCAGCGCCACGTGCCAGTTGGCCTCGATGCCTTGTGTCTCTTCGCGTTTAGCCACGCCTTGGTAGCCCGCGTCGGCGAACACATCAGCTTCTTCGCCATGCACCAGCGCGCCGGCTTGCGTCACATCGTTGACGTTGGCCGCCGTGCCAATGACCGTGTGCACCAGGCCCGAGTCGGCGTCCACCCCGATGTGAGCCTTCATTCCGAAGTGCCATTGGTTGCCCTTCTTGGTCTGGTGCATCTCGGGGTCGCGCTCGCCGCTGCTGTTCTTGGTCGAGCTCGGCGCGGCAATGAGCGTGGCGTCCACCACCGTGCCGCTCTTCAGAAGCAGGCCCTTGGCGCTGAGCGTGGCGTTGACGGTAGCCAGGATCTGCAAGCTCAGGTTGTGCCGCTCCAGCAGGTGGCGAAAGCGCAGGATGGTGCTCTCATCGGGCAGGTTGTCCTCGCCCATGTCCAGCCCGGCGAATTCACGAAACATCGGCGTGTCGTACAGCGCTTCTTCCATCGCCGGGTCCGACAGGTTGAACCACTGCTGCAGGAAGTGGATGCGCAGCATCGTCTCAACAGCAAACGGCGGGCGGCCACCCTTGGTGCCCGGGGCCGGCGCGTGCGGCGCAATCAGTGCCACCAGCTCGGCCCACGGGACCACCAGGTTCATCTCGTCGAGAAACTCGCGCTTGCGCGTGCGCTTGGTCTTGCGCTCGTATCCGCTCTCGCCCAGGCTCATTTGCTTCATGTCGGCAATGTCTCACATCACGCGGGTGGCGGCAGGGTTGTGCAGACCTTCCCTAAAAAAGCGTAATATAGATGGAGATTCCGAAGAGTGGCTAGAGGGGCTTCTTGAGAAAATTTATAAAGAGACTC
>CAMTXV010000201.1:0-15152 GCA_947085665.1 uncultured Sinobacteraceae bacterium
GCCCTCTTTTGCCAGCTGCATCAGCAGCGGGTGTTCCACCCGGCAGGCCGCACACCAGCTGGCGAAGAAATTGACCAGCACGGGACGACCGGCGAGGTCGGCATTGGCCAGTTGTGGCGGTGTGCCGCCCAGCCCCGGCAGCGCAAAGGCGGGCGCGGGCTTGCCAATGAGCGGCGAAGGCACTTCGCGCGGATCGCGGGTGAGTCCGATGCCCAGCAGCACCAGAATGCCCAGCATCACCACTGCCGGCAGCACATAGCCCAGGCGCATCAGGCGGTGGCTCCGAGGGCGACTGAAACGGGCTGCCGCTGCGCGCTTTTCACCATGCGGTAGCGGCGATCGAAAGCAGAGCACAGGCCGCCGATGAACATCAGCACGCCGCCGAGCCAGACAAAACGGATCATCGGCTTGTAGTACAGCCGCAAGCTCCAGTCCCCGGCGATGTTGTTGGGGTCGATGGGCTCGCCCAGCGCGACGTAGAGATCGCGGAACAGGCTGGCGTCAACGCCGGTATCGGTCATCACACTGCCCTGGCTGGGGTAGAGGCGCTTCTCGGGTGCCAGGGTGGCCAGTGCGCGGCCATCCCGCTCCACCACCACCGCGCCGCGGTCGGCGATGTAGTTGGGGCCCTGCGATTTCTGCACGCCTTCGAAGCCGAACACGAAGCCGGACATCTCGGCCTCGCCGCCCGGTGCCAGACGCACATCGCGCTCTACACCGTAGCCGGTGACTGCCACCACGCCCAGCATCCACAGCCCCAGCCCGATATGTGACAGCGTCATGCCCCAGGTGCTGCCGGGAATGCTGGCAATGCCGTCGATCAACCGGGGCCGTGCGCGCAGGCGCTTGACCAGCTCGATGGGTGCGGTGGCAAGTATCCACAGCCCCAGCCAGAGGCCCACGGCAATGATCACGCTGCTGCTGCCCTGGATGGCGAACGGCAGCACCAGGGCGGCGACGAAGGCAAACAGTGCGGGCAGACGCAGGCGGCGCAGGCCCTCGCGCAGATTGCCTTTCTTCCAGGGCGTGAACACCCCCAGACCCAGCAGCAGGAACAGCGGCGCCATCAAGGGGAAGAACACGGCATTGAAGTAGGGTGCGCCCACCGAAATCTTGGCCAGACCAAAGGCGTCGATCACCAGCGGATACAGGGTGCCCAGCAACACGCCGAAGCAGGCCGTGACCAGGAAGACGTTGTTGAGCAGCAGCAGCCCTTCGCGCGAGAACAGCTTCAGCTCGCCCTCGCTCGCGAGCTTGGGCGCGCGCCAGGCATAAACCGACAGCGCCCCGCCCACCACGATGGCCAGAAACGCGAGGATGAACACGCCACGCTCGGGGTCGCTGGCAAAGGCGTGCACGCTGGTGACCACGCCGGAGCGCACGAGAAAAGTGCCGAGCAGCGAGAGCGCGAAGCAGAGAATGGCGAGCAGCACGGTCCAGCTCTTCAGCAGACCGCGCTTCTCGGTGACGGCCAGCGAGTGGATGAGCGCGGTGCCGGCAAGCCAGGGCATGAAGCTGGCGTTTTCCACCGGGTCCCAGAACCACCAGCCGCCCCAGCCGAGTTCGTTGTAGGCCCACCAGCTGCCCAGGGTGATGCCCATGGTGAGAAACGCCCAGGCGGCGGTGGTCCACGGCCGCATCCAGCGCACCCAGGCGGTATCGAGCTTGCCGGTGATGAGCGCCGCCAGCGCAAAGGCGAAGGCCACGCTGAACCCGACGAAGCCCATGTAGAGCATCGGGGGGTGCACGATCATCCCAGGGTCTTGCAGCAGCGGGTTGAGGTCCTTGCCTTCCAGAGGCACCGGGTAGAGGCGGTCGAAGGGGTTCGAGGTGAGCAGCATGAACAGCAGAAAACCGATGCTGATCGCCCCCAGCACCGCCAGCACCGTGGCGTGGAAGTCTGCCGGCAGGCGGCGGTTGAGCACCGAGACGAGCACGGTCCAGCCCGACAGCATCAGCCCCCACAGCAGGAAGGAGCCCTCATGCCCGCCCCAGACGGCGGTGATGCGGTACATCAGCGGCGTATCGCTGTGGGTGTGGCTGGCAACGTAGGCCAGCGAGAAATCCCACTGCACGAAGCAGATGGTGAGCGCGATATAGGCCAGCAGCACCAGCACGAACTGCACCTGTGTGGCGCTGTTGGCCACCGCGAGTGCGCGCGGGTTGCGGGTGACCAGGCCATAGGCCGGCACAATGACCTGAAAGACCGCCGCGACGAGCGCGAGGATGAGTGCGAAGTGTCCGAGTTCGGCAAACATCGTTATTGACCTGATTGCATGGCGCTCTGCATGGCCTTGAAGGGCTCGCAGCTGTGGCCGGTTTCGGTTTTCAGCGACTCCGCGAGGTCGGGCGGCATGTAGTTTTCGTCGTGCTTGGCCAGCACCTCGTCGGCCACGAAGGCGCCGTCGGCGGCCACGCGGCCGGTGGCGACGATGCCCTGCCCTTCCCGGAACAGATCCGGCAGGATGCCGTCGTAGCGCACGTTCACCACGCCCGCGCAATCGGCCATGCGGAACTTCACCGTCAGGCCATCTCCGCGGCTCACCGAGCCCTTCTCCACCAGCCCGCCGAGGCGCAGCTTGGCCCCCGCCGGCGCCTTGCCGGCGATGAGATCGGAAGGAGTCTGGAAATACATCATGTTGTCGCGGAAGGCCGTGAAGCCGAGTGCGGCGGCTGCGCCGACACCCAGCACCAGCACCGCCACTGCCATCATTCTTTGCTGACGCTTGGTCATTTGGCTGCTGCCGAACTTGAGGTTTGGACCGTCACCAGTTGCACCTGGCCATCACGCCACTGCACAAGCGGTGTATTGGTGGCGAGCGCACGTTCACGGGCACGCTGAGCCGCGCGGTTGAGGGCCGCCAAGGCACCTTGCGCACGCGGACTGGGGTTAGATTTCATATCGGCTGCCTTCATCTATCAGCACCGGGGATGGGCCGGTATTGTCGTAGACCATCCAATCATCGACGAGTGCCTTGTAGACCTCGACAAAGTTAGCCCAGCCGGCGGCGTGGCGACGACGGATCACCGACTCGGGGATGGAATGCCCCCCTTGAAGCACGCGGCGCTGGACCCTCGCAACAGCGATATCGGCAGCGGCCAGCCGCAAAAAATGCAGCTCCACGCGATATCCCGCGGCCTGCCACTGCGGAATCAGCCGCGCATACCCGCGCCCGCTGAGCGTGGTCTCGAAAGCAAAGCTCTGCCGGGCAGAAGTCAGCTTCGCAATCTGTTCCAGCATCAATTTGCCGGCTGCAATCGCGGCTTTCTCGGGGGCGAAAGGACTCAGACCTTCAGCGATCAGATCGGCATTGACGAACTGCAGGCAGTCTCCCTCCATCGGCAGATACTCGCGTGCAAACGTTGTCTTCCCAGCCCCGTTGGGGCCAGCAAGAATCAGCACCCGCAGCGGTTCTGCCGGGGCGTTCACTGCTTATTGATCCACATGATCTTCATGGGATTCAGCCAGACGTTGCAGTAACTGACGGCGCTCGAAACGGGGTGCCAGCACATTCCACAGCACCGCCACCGCGGCAATGCCGAAGCTCATCCAGATGAAAAAAGCGTAGCGCGGGTCCATCACACCGCCTCCTTCAACCAGCCCTGCACCCACTGGCTGCGGCGCTCGCGCCAGAGCAAGAGGTTCTGCATGCGGCGTAGCAGCGCGGCGACAAACAGCAGATAGAAGCCTGCCAGGCTCATCAGCAGCGGCCAGAGCATGTCGCCGGTGATGCTGGGCTTGGCGAGCTTCAGGATGGTGGCGGTCTGGTGCAGGGAGTTCCACCAGTCCACCGAGAACTTGACGATGGGCACGTTCACCACGCCCACCAGCGCCAGCCAGGCGCAGGCGCGGGCTGCCGCGCGGGCATCGGTGAAGGCGCTATTGAGGGCGATGACGCCGAGGTAGAGGAACAGCAGCACCAGCTCGCTGGTGAGGCGGGCATCCCACACCCAGTAGGCGCCCCACATGGGCTTGCCCCAGAGCATGCCGGTGGCCAGAGCCACCACGGTGAACGAAGCCCCAATGGGGGCGGCTGCCACCACCGCGACTTCGGCGAGCTTCATGCGCCAGATCAGCGCCACTGCGCCGGCCAGCGCCATGGCGACGTAGATGGACAGCGAGATGGCTGCCGTGGGCACATGCACATAGATGATGCGAAAGGCATCGCCCTGCTGGTAGTCCTTGGGCGCATAGAACAGGCCTGCCGCACAGCCGCCTGCAATCAGCAGCAGCGCCGTCGCCATTAGCCAGGGGCCAAGGCGTTCCGCGAGGCGGAAGAAAGATGGCGGCGAGCCGAGGCGGTGGAACCAGGTCCAGTTCATCAGTTACGACTCTAGGGCGTTGCGGAGTGCGGCTGCCGCAGCAAAGGGGACGAGCGTGGCGCTGAGCACCAACAAGGCAGCAAGGAAGTATAGCGGCGCACCGGGGTCGAGCCCCTCCGCGGCCACCCGCACCGCCCCCGCGCCAAAGATGAGTACCGGCGTGAGCAGTGGCAGCACCAGAATGGGCAGCAGCACCCCGGCACGCGGCAGGCCCACGGTGAGGGCAGCCGCGAAGCCGCCCAGCAGCACCAGCGTGGGAGTGCCCAGCAGCAGACTCAGGCCCAGCGTTTTGGCAGCGACAGCATCCAGCCCCAGCCCCAGACCCAGCGGCCAGGCCAGCAGCGCCAGCGGCAGGCCGCCGAGCAGCCAGTGGGCGGTGAGCTTGGCCGCCACCAGCAGGGGCAGCGGCGGCTCGCTCAAAGCCAGCAGTTCCAGCGTGCCGTCTTCAAAATCGTTGCGGAACACCCGCTCCAGCGTCATCAGGCTGGCGAGCAGGGCGGCAATCCAGATCACTGCCGGGGCGTATAGCGGCAGGCTGGGCTCATTGGCCGTCACCCCCAAGGGGAACACTGCCGCCACCAGCACGTAGAACACCAGCGGCTGCAAGGCTTCGGCCGGGGCGCGCGCTGCCAGTTGCAGCTCGCGCCGCAGTGCGGCACCCAGGGCGCGGGTCAGGCTCATGCGAGGGCCACATCCCGGACACTGCCGCAGGCTGCGGGCAGCATCTGGTGCGAGGTGACCAGCACGCTGCCGCCACCGACGCGGTGTTCGGCCACCAGCTCGGCGAAGAGGGCAGCACCTTCCACGTCGAGCCCTGCAAGGGGTTCATCCAGCAGCCACCAGGGACGCGCCTGCAACAGCAGCCGGGCGAGCGCCGTGCGGCGCTTCTGTCCGGTGGAAAGCGTGCGTACTGGCCGCTGGCGCGCAGCCTTCAGCTGCAGGCGATCCAGCACCGGGCCGATGCGCTGGGCATCGGCACCGACCAGACCGCACCAGAAGACGAGGTTTTCCACCGCAGAAAGCGCCGGGTGCAGGCCGTTCTTGTGGCCGATCCAGTGCGTCTGCGCTGGCTCCGGGGCTTGCAGGCGGCCGCTCTCGGGCGCGCGCAGGCCGGCAATGGCTTCGAGCAGGCTGGTCTTGCCCGCGCCGTTGCGGCCGGTGAGGTGCACCACCTCGCCTGCGCCCATGCGCAGCGAAAAAGCCGCGAACAGCGTGCGGTCACCCCGCGCGAGGGCGAGGTTTTCGATGAGGAGTGGGGGGGCGGACTGCATGGGCGGCGCAGTTTAGTCGGGGGCTGCGCCTTAAAATAGCGGTCTCGTTTTTGTGAAAGCCCATGTCTGCCCAACTCATCGACGGCAAAGCCGTCTCCCTGCAGGTTCTCGATCGTGTTGCCGCTGGCGTGGCCGCTCGCCGTGCCAGTGGTGCCCGCGCGCCGGCACTGGTCACCGTACTGGTGGGCAGCGACCCCGCCTCGCAGGTGTATGTGCGCAACAAGCGGCTGGCCTGCGAGCGCGTCGGCATTACGTCACTCCCCCTGCACTTCCCAGACACGCTCACTCAAGGTCAGTTGCTGGCCGAAATCGACCGGCTGAATGTCGACGACGCCGTGGACGGCATCCTGGTGCAGATGCCCCTGCCCGCGCAGATTGACCCCAATGCGGTGATCGAGCGCATTGCGCCCGGCAAGGATGTGGACGGCTTTCATCCCTACAACATCGGCCGCCTCGCCTGCCGCGTGCCGAGCTTGCGCCCCTGCACACCCTACGGCGTGATCGAACTCTTGAAGAGCGCGGGCGAAACCTTCAAGCGCCGCACCGCCGTGGTGGTGGGCGCCAGCAACCACGTGGGCCGGCCGATGATGCTGGAGCTGATGCTGGCCGGCGCCACCGCCACCTGCTGCCATCGCTTCACGGCGGATGTGGCGGCCGAAGTGGCGCGCGCCGACATCGTCGTCATCGCCGTCGGCAAGCCGGGCTTCGTGAAGGGTGATTGGATCAAGCCTGGGGCTACGATCATCGATGTCGGCATCAACCGGCTGGACGATGGCCGCCTGGTGGGCGACTGCGATTTCGAGGCTGCCAAGCAGCGCGCGGCCTTCATCACCCCCGTGCCGGGCGGTGTGGGGCCGATGACGGTGGCCATGCTGATGCAGAACACGCTGGAAGCGGCCAATGCGCGCAGCGACCGCGACGCAGCCATCGCCCGCTCGCTCTAATTTCGACTTTCCCGCGCCGGCGATCATCCAGCACTCGCACAGCGAGCGTGGATTCCCCGACCGGCAGCAACTCAACAGACACCTGGATTCCTGCCTTCGCAGGAATGACAAAGAAAATGGAAAAGACCTACGAACCCTCCCGCATTGAAGCCCAGTGGCGCGAATTCTGGGAGCGCGAGGGCTGTTACAAGGCCGGCCAGCACGCGCCCGGCAGCGGCGAGCCGTACTGCATCCAGATCCCCCCGCCCAATGTCACGGGCACGCTACACATGGGCCACGCCTTTCAGCATACGGTGATGGATGCCCTCACCCGCCACGCGCGCATGAGCGGCAAGGATGTTCTCTGGCAGATGGGCACCGACCACGCGGGCATCGCCACGCAGATGGTGGTGGAGCGCAACTTGAAGCTCGCGGGTGAACCGACGCGCGCCGAGCTGGGCCGCGAAAAGTTTCTGGAGAAGGTGTGGGAGTGGAAGCAGTTCAGCGCCGGCACCATCGGCCAGCAGATTCGCCGCATGGGTTCGAGCGTGGATTGGTCGCGCGAAGCCTTCACCATGGACCCCGCCTATAACGAGGCCGTTATCGAGCACTTCGTGCGCCTGCACGAGCAGGGCCTGATCTATCGCGGCAAGCGGCTGGTGAACTGGGACCCGGTGCTGCAAACCGCGATCTCCGACCTCGAAGTGGTGAGTGAAGAAGAGAACGGCAAGCTCTGGCACATCCGCTATCCGCTCACCGATGGCTCAGGCCATCTCGTCGTCGCCACCACGCGGCCGGAAACGTTGCTGGGCGATAGCGCGGTGGCGGTGCATCCCGAAGACGAGCGTTACACGCACCTCATCGGCAAGACCGTGACGCTGCCGCTGTGCAATCGCACCATTCCCATCATTGCGGACGATTTCGTGGAGCGGGAGTTCGGCACGGGCGTGGTGAAGATCACGCCGGCGCATGATTTCAATGACTACGGTGTGGGTCAGCGGCACCAGCTGCCATTGATCAACGTGCTCACCAAGGAAGCACGCATCATCGAAGGCATGCCCTACGCCGGGCTGGATCGCTTCGCAGCGCGCAAGCAGATCGTCATCGACCTCGAAGCCGCCGGCCTGCTCGAAAAAATCGACGACCACAAACTCAAGGTGCCGCGCGGCGACCGCAGCGGCGCGGTGCTGGAGCCCTACCTCACCGACCAGTGGTTCGTGGACCTCACCAGCGAAACCCGGCGTGACGGCCAGCCCGGCAAGGGTGGGCTGGAAGCCATCACCAAACCGGCGCTCGCCGCCGTGGCCGATGGCCGCATCGGCTTTGTGCCGGACAACTGGAAGAACACTTACAACCAGTGGCTCAACAACATCCAGGACTGGTGCATCTCGCGCCAGCTTTGGTGGGGCCACCGTATCCCCGCTTGGTATGACGAAGTCGGCAAGGTCTATGTTGGGCGTAGTGAAGCTGAAGTTCGTGCAAAGCATCCGCACTTGGATGGTGAAGGTTTATTTCCAAGACAGAACCTGAAACAGGACGAAGATGTCTTCGACACCTGGTTTAGCTCCGACATCTGGCCGATGGCCACCCTCGGCTGGCCGCAGCAAACGCCGGAGCTGGCGAAGTACTACCCCAGCAGCGTGCTGGTGACCGGCTTCGACATCATCTTCTTCTGGGTTGCCCGCATGGTGATGATGGGGCAGCACTTCATGGGTGACGTGCCGTTCAAGGAGGTCTACATCACCGGCCTCGTGCGCGACCCCGAAGGCAACAAGATGTCGAAGTCCAAGGGCAATGTGTTGGACCCCTTGGATGTGGTGGATGGCATCGCGCTCGAAGAGCTGGTGAAGAAGCGCACCACCGGCCTGATGAAGCCAGAGACGGCGCCGAAGATCGAGAACAAAACCCGCAAGGACTACCCCAAGGGCATCGCACCCGTGGGCGTGGATGCGCTGCGCTTCACCTTTGCCGCACTGGCCACGCAGGGCCGCGATGTGCGCTTCGATGCCGGCCGCGCCGAAGGCTATCGCAACTTCTGCAACAAGATCTGGAACGCCTCGCGCTTCGTGCTGATGAACTTGGGTGCGATTGATGAGCATGGCAATGCGCTGTCCCCTCTCCCCCCGGGAGAGGGTGGCGCGGCAGCGCCCGGTGAGGGAGCGCGCTCAATCGAGCCTAGCTCCCTCACCCCTGCCCCTCTCCCGGAGGGAGAGGGAAACTACGTTTTATCGAGCGCCGACCGCTGGATCATCTCGAAACTCCAGCGACTCGAAGCCGAAGCCGCGCAGCACTTCGCCAGCTATCGCTTCGATCTCTTGAGCACTGCGCTCTATCAGTTCATCTGGAACGAGTACTGCGACTGGTATCTGGAGTTGACCAAACCCGCACTGCTGCAAGGCACGCCCGAAGAGCAGCGCGGCACCCGCCGCACACTGGTACGCGTGCTCGAAGTCTGGCTGCGCCTGCTGCACCCCCTGATGCCTTTCGTCACCGAAGAAATCTGGCAGAAGGTGGCACCCCTCGCCGGCAAGGAGGGCAAAACCATCATGGCCCAGCCCTACCCCATCGCCGTGCTGGAGCGCATCGACGAGCAGGCCGAGGCCGACATCGAATGGCTGAAGGGCTTCATCCTCGGCGTGCGGCAGATTCGCGCGCAGATGGATATCTCGCCCGGCAAGGTGCTGCCGCTGCTGATCCAGAATGCAAGTGCGGCTGACGCCGCGCGCATCGCCAGCATGGCCGGCAGCATTAGCTTCCTCGCACGCGTCGAAACGCCCAGGGTGTTGTCGGCTGGCGAAGAAGCACCCGAGTCTTCCACCGCCCTGCTGGGCGAAATGAAGCTGCTGGTGCCGATGGCTGGCTTGATCGACAAGGGCGCTGAGCTGGCGCGTCTGGCCAAGCAGATCGCCAAGCTCGAAAGCGATCTCGCGCTCAACACCGGCAAGCTGGCCAACCCCAACTTCGGCAAGGCGCCGCCAGCCGTGCAGCAGAAAACGCACGATCTCATTGCCCAGCAGACGCGCGATCTCGAGGCGCTGAAGGTGCAGTCCCAGAAAATCGAGGCCCTGTAAGAGCCATGCCCTTCATCATCCTGCTGGTTTTCGTCGGCCTGGAAACCTGGGCCATCCTGAAGATGATGGACCGCCTGGGCGGCGCCTTCG
The DNA here is from genome assembly GCA_947085665.1 of uncultured Sinobacteraceae bacterium. GTDB lineage: Bacteria > Pseudomonadota > Gammaproteobacteria > Nevskiales > Nevskiaceae > Stagnimonas. The sequence continues at coordinate 9,679 of CAMTXV010000201.1, forward strand.
TGGGCTTCTGGCTGCTGGGCGCGGCCGTTCTGGGCCTGTGGCTGATCGCCCACGGCGGGCTCAATGCCATTGCCCGTGTGCGAGTGTCGGTATCGCGCGGCGAACTGCCGGCAGCAGAGATTTTTCAGGGCCTGCTCTCGGCCTTTGCGGGTCTGCTGTTGCTGCTGCCGGGCTTCATCACCGATCTCATCGCGGTGAGCCTGCTGATCAGCGGTCGCGGCATCAAGCAGCGGCTGGGAGAGCGACTCTCAACTTCGGTGGCGCAGGCGCGGCCTGATCTCAAAAAGCCGGTAACGCTCGACGGCGAGTACCGCCACAAGCGCTAACCGCGATTACGCACCACCCGCAGGCTGGGCTTGCCGTTCTTGGGGCGCGGCACCGCCACCAGCGGGGCACCCAGGGCGTCGGCTTCGAGCTTGGCCAGCAGGCGGTCGAGCGTCTGCGCCACCACGGTCTGGTTGCGGATCATCTCGATGCGCGGCCAGGTGGCGCGCTCCCCTTCCAGCATGAAGCGCGTGATGCTCTCGAGCGTGGGGTTGGAGGTGACGTTCGCGTAGCGCCACAGGCTCACCTCGGGGACGATATTGATATGGCCCCGGTAGTCCTGGTCGAGTAGACCGGCTGCGGTATCCAGCGGCTGGCGCAGGCTGGGAATGGGCATGTTCGCGCGAGCGAAATTGAGCGCGCCGGTGGCGATGCCCTTGGCTGCGGTGTAGGTGAGATCCCGCGTACCGCTGATGAGCCCGCGCGAGGTTTCGCCGCGCGACACAAACGGCAGCACGTGCGGGTTGGTCTGGCTGACGATGAAGTGGTTGACGTTGTGCAGGCGGCGCAGGCGCAGCATGGGCAGGTCGCTCATCAGCGAGCCGTCGTTCCAGCGCAGCAGCGGCATGTACGTGGTGCGGTCGCCATCTTCACCACGCGTCATCAACATGACGGGCGGAAACAACACCGGCACGGCGCATGAGGCCAGCACCGCCTCGCGCAGGTACAGAAAGGGAAAGGTGAGGTAGTTGAGCAGGCGCGGCGCCTGGTTGCTGCCCGCCGGTGACACCGTGATGTTGACGATGCGGCCTGACCTCGCGTGCGCCTCTTCAAAGGTGAGGTCATGCACGTTCTTGGCGATGGCGCGCTTGAGCTGGTTGGCGTCCATCAGTGCGCGGCGGCGCAGCATGTGTTTGATCGGCAGCACCCGCCAGAAGTTGTAGTAGGCATTGGCCGGGTCCATCAGTTCCTCGGCTTCTTCTGGCGTGCGGCTGCCCACGGTGGCGGCCACCACGGAACCTGCTGAGCTTCCGGAAAGTACGGTCGGCAAGAGGCTCTCGCGGAACAGGGCCTTCACAACACCCACGTGAAAGAGCCCCAGCGTGGCGCCGCCCGAGAGCATGAGCGCAGAGCGCCCGTAGCTCAGCGCCACGTCGTGGAAAAACCGCAGCTTCTCGATGGCGCTGAACTCGGCATTCGGTAGCTCGGCAATGTGTTCCAGCGCCTCGCAAACGGCCTGCAGGTAATCGGTGACGAGCTTCTTGGTGCCAACGCGGGCCACGCCGTAGAGCGCGGTATTGCCGGTGTTGCCAATGTTCCAGTGCAGGCCCTGGCGCAGGTGATGCACCAGCTGCCGATGGGCGCCCTCCTGGCGGTATTGGCGAATCTGCCGCAGGCGGGAACGCACCAGCCGCCAGTCGTAATCGTCGCTGGCATCGTCTTCGCGCCAGGCATCCAGCCCTTCGCGGCGGTCGAGCTCGGCAGCAGCCTCGCGCCAGCCGCGGTAGTCGGTGGCCTGCTGCATGGCGGTAACGCATTCGCGCTCGAAACGATCCAAGGTGCTCTCCTGTTGTCGCCCCTATGGTGCGGCAGCAGGGGTACTCGAACAAGACAGGTCATCAGTTGCGCACAACCGCTGGCTACAATCGCGCCTCCTTTTTATCGTCCACGGATTACGTCCTTGAATATCACCATCTTTGGTTCCGGCTACGTTGGTCTGGTCACCGCCGTGTGTTTCGCCGATGTGGGCAACGATGTGCTCTGTGTGGATGTGGATGCCGCCAAGGTAGCCAAGCTGCAGCGCGGCGAATCGCCCATCTACGAACCCGGCCTGACTGAGCTTTTGCAGAGCAATGTCAACGAGGGCCGCCTGCGCTTCACCACCTCGGCGGAAGAAGGCGCACGCCACAGCCTCTATCAGTTCATCGCCGTGGGCACGCCGCCGGCAGAAGATGGCTCGGCCGACATGCAGTATGTGCTGGCGGTGGCGAAATCCATTGGCCAGAACATGGATGGCTACCGGGTGATCGTCAGCAAATCCACCGTGCCGGTGGGCACGGCAGACCGTGTGGCCGAGACGATTGCTGCGGAGCTTGGCGCACGCGGCGCCACCCATGAGTTCGATGTGGTGAGCAACCCGGAGTTCCTGAAAGAAGGCGCGGCCATTGCCGATTTCACCAAGCCGGATCGCATCATCGTGGGCAGCAGCAGCGAGCGTGCCACCAACCACATGCAGCAGCTCTATGTGCCCTTCAACCGCAACCACGACCGTGTGGTGGTGATGGATGTGCGCAGCTCCGAGATGACCAAGTACGCCGCCAACGCCATGCTGGCGACCAAGATCAGCTTCATGAACGAGATGGCGAATCTGGCCGAAAAGCTGGGCGCCGACATTGAGCGCGTGCGTGTGGGCATTGGCAGCGATCCGCGCATTGGTTACCAGTTCATCTACCCCGGCTGCGGCTACGGCGGCAGCTGCTTCCCGAAGGATGTGAAAGCACTGATCCGCATGGCCGACGAAGTGGGCTTCAAGGCCAAGGTGCTGCAGGGTGTGGAGGATGTGAACGACCGTCAGAAGACGGTGCTGTTCGACAAGATCAAGGCGCACTTCGGCAATGTCAGCGGCATGACCTTCGCGCTCTGGGGTCTGGCCTTCAAGCCGCGCACTGACGACATGCGCGAGGCACCCAGCCGGGTGCTGATGGAAGCGCTGTGGGCCGCAGGGGCCAAGGTGCGCGCCTACGACCCGGTGGCGATGCACGAAACCGCAAAGATTTACGGCAGCCGCGATGATCTCTACCTCGCGAAGTCCCCTGAAGACGCCGCCCAAGGTGCGGACGCCATGGTGCTGGTCACCGAATGGCGCGTGTTCCAGTCGCCCAACTTCGCCACGCTGGCCAAGCTGCTGAACAAGCCCGTGATCTTCGACGGCCGCAACCAGTACGACCCGCAGCACGCCAAGCGGGCCGGCTTCAGCTACTACAGCGTGGGGCGAGCCGCGGTGTAAGCGGCAGCGGCGGGCAGCAAAAATCGCCCCGGCCTGATCAGGTTGTCATCTCGGTGTCATCATCGGCCCCTGTTTGATCTGCCGGGGGAAAACACCATGACATTCCAGGACCTGTGCCGGGCCTCGCTGCCCCTGCTGTTGCTGTCGGCGTGCGCTGGCGACAGCCCCGCACCCGCGCTGCCTGCGGTGACGCCGCCCCTACTGCCCGTAGCCTGTCCGCTGGCGGTGACGCCCCCGGCGCAACAGAAAACCGAAGTGCCCTGCGCCAACCGCCGCGACCCGCGCGTGCAGGCCATGAGCGATGCCGGCATTGCCCTCACCAGCGCACTCGGCCTGCCCCCTGGCCGCTATGCCCTGCCCGACACCCCCGCGCCCACACAGCTGGTGGTGATGTTTCACGGCCACCAGAACGATTCCTGCAGCTGGCGCGACCACCTGCGCGGCGTGGCCGAACGCGGCGGCGTGGCGGTGGCCATGGACTACAGCAGCCAGTTCGATGGCGACATTCCGGGCTTCGGCTTTGTCGAAAACTGGGGCTGGGCCGTGCGCTCCGGCTCGGCCGACAGCATCGCCGCTGCCCGCTATTTTCTCGACCGCTATCCCAGCATCACGCAGGTCATCAATTTCGGTACCAGCATGGGCGCCAATGTGGCTGGGCACGCCGCCTACTCCCCCGCCGCCGTGCGGGCCGACTGCTCCCCGCTGTGGGACTACCTCATCGCCACCGAGGGCGTGCACAACCTTACCGAGGAATACCTGGGCACCCGCGCCCTCACGCCCGTGCTGCTGGCGGCCGCACAAGCCGCGCGCGAAATCGAGGAAGAAAACGGCGGCACGCTGGAAGCCATGCCCGAGCGCTATGCCGAGATCAGCAATGTGCTGCACGCCCAGACCCTCAGCACGCTCAAGGGCGTGGTGCTCACCCACGGCACCACCGACCAGACCGTGCCCTTCGACCAAAGCCGGCAGATGGCCGACCAGCTGCGCGCCGCCGGCGTGCCCGTGCACTTCTACCCGGTGGTGCCGTCTGATCATGTGTGGGAAGGCGACGGCAGCACCCAGGTGATGAAGCTGGGGCTCGATGCCCTGCACCAGCTCATGGCCGGCGGCACCGTGAGTGATGGCGAGACGCCCACCGCAGGCCCCTGAGCCCACGCGAGAGGCCAGGCCGCAGCGCCAACAAAAAGCCCCCGGAAGCTTTGCGCTGCCGAGGGCTTGGTGTCGAAGTGTTGGTGGACGAAGAGGGTTTCGAACCCCCGACCCCCGCCGTGTGAAGGCGGGTCTGCTGGATAACCTTAATCGGCTGTAAGGGGGGTAGTGAGCCTCTATAAGTCGCAAAATCAATAGGTTACCTGATAACGCATTAACACTTCTCGCGGGTTCGTAGACACACAACGCCGATCTTGACCTATTTGTAACGATGGGATCGGCATTTTATTATTGGTCAAATGTTGACCTCCGCCCTTTTAGTTGGCCAGCTCTCGGAGCGCAGTGCCCGTCTATGGGGGTCGATCCTGTCGACCCCGAACGTGGTGTCAGATCTGGGCCGCTCTAAATCCCCTCCTGAATCCGCCCAATGGGCTGTGATTCTTAGGCTCGCAGCGCTTGCTGAGTTAGCGCGACTGATTCCTGATACTCCAGATGAGCTTGACGAGATCCTTGGCGAGTTCAAGGACCTGATAGATGTTGACCAGGCGTCAAACGTAGCGACAGACCCAAAGGTCTTGAAAGGCTTGATCACCGACCACCCAGAGTTTTGTGCTCTTTGGTATGCCCCTCCAACACCCGACCGAACCATAGATCTGGTCCAACTCATTCTCAACAGCGCGCTGCAGGCCCGACCCGAAATCGTTTATCTGCCTGATTTCGGCTCCGCTCGAAAAGAGGCAGCGCTCGCCGCGCGACGACTCTTCCACCCGGAAGAGAGAGCGCTAAAGGACTTAGTTGCAGAGGCCGCCAAAAACTCTCACAGCTTCCTTGAGCTGTCGACGCACCTAACGCGTCTCCACGACGACTATGTGAGAGAAAGCCCGCTCGACCGACTGACGCCGCGCCGCGTTTTGGCACTAACGCTACTGATTCGCTACTTCACCTCAACCAAGAGACCAAAGAAGCGGGAGAGTGGTGGGACTCGTCTAGCTACACCTCAGGTTGAGCTGGATCTGCTCGACGAGCCCGCGCACGGCAGTGTGCTGCTCGAGAC
>CAMTXV010000202.1:0-10330 GCA_947085665.1 uncultured Sinobacteraceae bacterium
CCGGTTTCTGGCGGAAGTCGGGGTGGGCATCGCTGTTGAGGTAGAGGCTGACCGTCTGCCCCTGCTGCACCGTGACAGAGAACTTGCCCTTTCCACCGTTGGGACAACTCACCCGGCGCGTCTTCACGGCGTACTCGGGCAGCGCACTGCCATTGACCGCGACGGCGTAGGGAATCTTCAGATTGGCCGAACTCACGCCAAAAAAGAGGTATGTCACTTTGCGGGGCGGGTTCACCGTCACCGCGGTCAACCCGCCCTGATTGTTCGCCTGGGTCTGGCTGGAGGCAGCAGGAGTGGCGAGAGCGGGCATCAGCAGATCTCCTCGGTGTCGTCGTCATCTACGGCCTCGTCTTCGCTGTGCGCCAGCCAGAACAGCTTCGCCGTCTGAGAATCGGCGGTGGCCACCGCAGTGGTTCGGCCTTGCGGGTCTGTAATGCCCGTGAAGACTTCGCCGTTGGCGAGCTCGATTCGGTAGGGCAGGCCAGACACGGGCAGGCCAGAGCGCTCGTTTCGGGCGACGAACTGTTCGTGAAAACTCTTGAGGCGGCCATCCGGCAGGGTGATGGTGGGTCGCTGCGCTACACCACCGCCCGCGAGGCTCTGCTGCGCACCCTTCACCGAGAACACGCCAGGCATGGCAAAGGTGATGTCGCCATCTTCCAGCGTGATTGCGCACTGGCCGGCCTGCAGCACGATCTTGCTATTGGCGCTGATTTCGATTTTTCCGTGCGTGGAAGTGATGCGCACCGATTGATCGGCCAGCAGGTTCAGGGCACCGGTCTGGGCCTGGATGGACACGGGTCCGTTCGCGGCGATGACGCTGATACCGCCGTTTTGCGTGAACAGTGTGGTGTCGCGGCCGCTGGCGAGCTGGAGGGTTTTTCCAGCGGCAAGGTGCGCATGATGCTGAGTGACGAGATGTAGCGACTGGCTGGCATAGCTCACGATGCTGGCAGGGCTGGCCAGTACTGCGCTGGCCGGGGTGTCCTGCAGCAGGATGGGCGCAGAGAACGCGGTGACGACTGATGTTTCATCCGCGGTCTTGGTGGCACTGGCCATGGCGTGAAACGCAGTGATGTCTTTGCTGGCCGTGAGCGCAGTCGTGCCCTGCACCACCGCCGCATCGGAAAGCTCTGCCGCGAGCGCGCCTGCGGCCTGCAACTGCTGCAAGGCTTCCTCGGCGTCGAGTTGCTGAGCCACCCCCGCCTGCCGTGCGGTGGCAGATAACAACGCGCCCTGCCCCGCACGCAGTACCGCCCAGGCCTCCGTGCTCAGCTCTGCACCCTCGCCACGCGCTGCGCCGCGTTGTGCACTACCGGGCTGGCGCTGTACGAGCGAGCCCAGATTGAGCTGGCTCGCCTGCGTGCTGCTGGCCAGCTGGGCACCCATCTGGTCCGGTGAATCATCGAACAGCAGCTGGTTGTAGCCCTCGTTGCCGACGCTGCCCGGCGGCATCAGCACGCGGGTGTGAATGCCGCTGATGACGCCGGGGTGATCCACTGCGGAATCGACACCTGCCTGGAACGGCGGCAAGTCCTGACCGTTGTGCAGGCTGCCGATGATGAGGGGACGGTCGAGATCGCCGTGCTCGAAGCTCACCAGCACCTCAGTACCGATACGCGGCACGAACACGGTACCCCAGTCCGGCCCGGCCAGCGCCTCGGCCACGCGTACCCAGGTGCCGCCGGCCTCATCACCGGGCGCATTGCCGGTAGGGTGCGTCGCGTCAGGCCAGCCGGTGTCGCTCAAGCCCCCGGCATTCGGCGCCACCCCGCGCTGAAAGTGGAACTGCACGCGCACGGCGTGGTTGCGATTGGCCGTAGCGGCTTCGCCGGCAATGCCCACCACCAGCGCGGTCAGCAGTCCAGGGGCGGGTGGCGGCGGCAGTGGCTGCGGCACCAGCGGCAGTGCCTGCGGCACGCAGCCAAAGCGGTTGCGATAGCTACCACGCTCGCCAAGGAGCGTATCGTCATCGCCAGCCCTGTGCAGGTTGTTGCTCATCGTGTGCTCGATATGGATGAGCTTGAAGCGCGCGTCTGCGGCGTCTGGATGGAATGCGTGGAGACTTGGGTGGTCCAGCAGCGTGAACACGCGGCCCGGCGCGAGACTGCGCACCGAAGAATCGCCCATGAAGCGCCGCGCCTCGGCTTGATGCGCCTGCAAGCGCAGACGCGAAAGACGCTGCGCTGTGGCAGCGGAATGATCGGCTCGACCGGCGTCACCGCCCGCTTCGAAATCTTCCAGCAGCGGCAGGCCGTCACTGCGCGGTGCGGCGTGTTCACCACTGGGGGCGGAGACCTGGGCAGCGTTCCAGCCGGAGCGTGCGGTGGCGTTCGGCACGATCTGCTGACAGGCCACGAAGCCATGAATGGCATCCTCGCTCTCGGCTGCCGAAAGCCTGCGGTAGCGAATGCCAGCGGGCTCGGCGGCAAGCCATTCACTGTCGCCATCGGCAATCACCAGCGTGTGGCGAAGGCAGCCATCGGCTTTGGTACTGGGCGCATCGTGTTCAATCCAGAAACTCAGCCCATCGGCGGCGAGCACGCGCAGCAGAAAGTCGAGGTCGCTCTCGCGGTATTGGGTACGAATGGCATGGCGCGGCAACGCATTGAGGGTGGAGTCTGAAATGCGCGTGACGGAGCGCGCCATGGGGTAGTTGGCCAGCAGCGATTGCACCGTCTCCAGTGTGGTTTGCTGCTGAAACACTCTGCTGTCTTCACGCAAGGCCAGCACTGCGGGCCAGGGGGAGAGTTGCAGCCGGTAGCGCGACACACCGCCGTCGGCATCTAGAGAAGCCACCTGCATGACCAGCCCATACCAGTGGCGCCGGCTGCCGTCGGCGAGCCGCAGGCCAAGCTGCACTTCCGTGCCGAGCAGTAACTCAAGCTCCTGCGGTGTCTGGGGCGAGAGCACATCAATGTGGAATGCGGCGAGGCAGTTCAAACCCTCCGCTCCCTCGGCGCGCTCCACGGCCAGCGAGACTGCGCCCCGCGAGTCATCGGAAAATTGCAGCGTGATCAAGCGCTGATGCTGTGAATGCCCAGCAACATCGTGCAAGGCCTCCACGGCCGAAAAGGCCTCTGGATGCGGCAAAGAGCCCAGGCCAGACATGCGCCGTGTTACGGCAGCGTGATGGTGATGTGCGCCGCGCGAGCTGGCAGCTTCACCACATTGTCATAGGCCATCAGCTGCTGCTCACTGTGGCGACCCAGGCTGGCACGCAAGCCGGCGAATGCCGCGACAGCAAAGCATGCCAGCACCGCCGCAAAGGCCCAGAGCGGCACCTCGCTGCGAAGGCGATGCTTCACTTGATCGGGTGCCTGCCAGAAGGGCGCGAAGGACGCGCGCTTGCCCTTGAAGTGCGCCAGTTCATCGCCCACGCGCAACACCAGAAAGTGCAGCTTCTCCGAGCCCTCCAGCGCGTACTTTCCCTTGAAGCCGAGCAGCAGGCAGAGATAGAAGACCTCCAGCACCTGCGCACGTACCGCCCCCTGCGCACGCAGCGCTTCGAGCCTCACAAAGAAATTCTCGCCCGCCAGCTGGTCGCCAAAATAAGTCAGCTGCAGCGGCTGGCGCTCCCAGTGGCTGCGGATGGATAAGGCGGATGCCAGTACGGTTTCATCCACCGCCGCGCAGAAGGCGTACTTGGCGTCATGGATGTCGACGGCCGCGGCACCCGTACGGCGCGCATCGCGTTCGAAGTCATCGAGAAACGTGCGAAGACGCGTGACGAACTCTGCGGCATTCGCCGGCGCCTGCCGGTTGCGGAGGAGAAACAGCAGATAGAAGCCGTCGTACAGCAGGTCGGCCAGTGCTCTGCGGGGTGCTGCTTCGTCACTGGGGATCTCTGGTGTCAGCAGGGCGGTCATGGCGGCTTTCTCTCATCCAGCCGCTAGGGCAGAACCGCCAACAGTTCGAGCTTCAGCTCACGAAAACCGGAGGGAACATAGATGCCAATCGACTGCGACTGCGCCATGCGCTCATACAGCGCGCCGTGGGGTTCGATGGCGAAGTAATAGTGACTGGGGCGCACCGGAATGGCGGCGGGCACTTGCGGGGACGGGGTGAGCCGTACACCCGGCATGGCCGCGGCCACCAGCTTTTCAACATCCTCGGCGCAGGCCATCTTCAGGCGCAGCGGTACCGACTCGACCAGCTCCGAGGCCGGCAGATCCGCCGCAACGCCCAGGTAGAGGGCAGCGCCCTTACCGAGCCGCTCCGCCTCCAGCTGACCGGCATAGAACGAAGGCTTGGTTTCGTGCAGTGCAACGACGACATGGCGCGTCGAGATCACCGTTTCGAGCAGGTCGCGCAGCAGGCGTTCGAGCTTCTGGAAGGCACGCACCGGATCGGCATGCTGGTACGCCGGAAGATCGCCAAACCCATAGCGCTTGCTGAAGGTCATCAGCTGGCCCGTGATGCGCAGCAACAGCTGAAACAGCCGCTCGGGATGCAGCCTGGGGTGGTGCAACAGATGCGTGAGTTCCGCATAGGCCCCGTTCGCCGTGTGCAGCAGCCAGAACGATCCCGCATCGTCGACGCGAAACTCCACGCTGTCTTTCGAGGGCTCGCGCTGCTGGCTGATGAGGGCATTGCACTTGACCTGAAGCACGTCGAGCAAACGCTGCACCAGCTGCAAGAGTTGCGGCTGCGCATCCAGAGCCGTGGTGGGCGGCAGAAATTGAGGATCCAGCTCGAAGCCGCCGCTGCCGGTTGATCGAATACGCAGCAGTGGCAGCGAGATGAGTTCATCCAAGCGCTCGTGTGCGCCCCGCAGGCGCACCTGTTTGCGCAGGGTTGCCACCGGGCCATCAACCGCTGCGGTGAAGAGATCCTGCAGGGCTTGGTCTTGCTGGACATAGCGCTGGGCCATGCCGACGGTGGCCTGTGGCCCACCCAGGTTGCCGCCGCCCTCGCGCAGGGGTGCCAGGGTGAGGTGAAAGGTCCAGTTGTCGCTGCCGCTGGGCAGGCCGGCAAGGTTCACGGGCTCGGGCAGCGCATCGCCCTCTGGCGCGACATAGGGCTCGCCATCGGGAAACACGGCGCTCACCTCGTGCAGTCGCAGGGTGCCGGTGGCGAGTGCCTCGCGGTCCACGCTCAGGCGACTGATACCCCAGGCGTAGGGGTGCAGCACGCGGCACATCTGCGCCAGCCGCGCCTCGTGGTAGAGGTCTTGCCGCTGGAAGTGCTGGGGCTTCAGGAAGAGACCCTCACCCCACAGAATTTTGGCTGGCGTTTTCACAGTGCGGCGACCCGTGGCGTGGCAGGTGGCCAGACGATAGTGGAGGCCTTGCTCGCCGGACTGTGCCCTGCGTCGCGTCTTGTACGACCGATGCCGCTGCGCGCCTAAAATGCCGCATGCGCCTGAAATGGATTGCCCTTGCCTTGCTCATCGCCGCTGGCTTTTCAGCCTGGCAGGCGGAGTCCCGGGCCGAGCTGAAACAACGCCTGCTGCTGCGTGCGCTGGTGGCGCAAACCGCAGCGCAGGGGCAGCTCAGCTATGGGGCCACTACCGCGCACTTCTGGGGCTCGGGCCGCATCGAGAATCTGCGCTTCACACCCAGTGAGGCAGTGGCTGCCGCCTGGGGCTGGCCTGCGGGCGAGTCGCTGCACATCCCCGCTCTCACCTACCGCGACTGGCAGGACGGCCCGGTGTGGCCCAGGCGCGCAGACCTGCGCTTCAACAGCCTGAGCGCGCCGCTGCCCGATCCCTGGCCTCGCGAGGCCAGCGGCAGTCTCGACTGGCGCTATCACGCCGACAGCGGCGATCTGCGATTGAACCTCGCCCTGGAGGCGCCGCGCGCGGCCCGCATCGACAGCAGTCTGGCCTTGCAGCTCACGACGCCGCAGCGACTGCGTGGCGCCATTCTGCGCAGTGGGCGCTGGAGCTATCGCGATGCGGGTTTTGCGCAGGGCCAGCGCGCGGCACTCGGCCTGCGGCGTGGCGTCGCACCAGAGAACGCCAGCAGCGCCTTGGCCGAGTCGCTGAAGCAGTGGCTCACCGCACAGGGTCTGCCCCTGAGCTTTTCTCAGCGGCTCACGCTGGACGCCTTTGCGCGCGAGCCGCTGGCGCTGGCCGTGCAGCTGGACCCACCCGGCGCGCTACGCCCCGAAACCCTCGGCCAGTTCGCGCCCGAGGACCGCAGTGCGGCGCTGGGCTTGTCGCTCGAAGTGCCTTGACGCATTGTTGAGACGCATGAAGCCCAAGCCCCCCAAAAGTCCCCGACTGTCAGAGCCCGACGGCGAATCGCCCCAGCGCCTGCGCTTTGCGGCGGAGATTCCCGGCGGCGCTGCAGGCCCGCTGTGGAAGCTGCAGGTGGAGGCCCTCACCGAGCCTGCGCCCGGCGGCGGCGAACGCCTGCGGCTGCGCGCGCACATCCAGACCAATCTCGCCAGCGTGGTGAAGCCGGCGCTGGCCGCCATGGGAAGCAGCACGCTGCAGCGCCTGCCCGCGCCCGCCTTCACGGCCGGCACTGCGCTGGCACCGCTCGCCGCACAGGCCAGCCGCTGGCTGGGTAGCTGGGCGCAAAACCGCGCCGAACAATTGGCGCCCCGCCTTTCCCGTTGGGCGGCGCCGCTGCTCACCCACGACCACAGCACCTGGTTCGAGCTGCACGCTTCCACTGCACCGCTGGTGGAAGGGGCCAAGGCGCTGCTGCCGAATGCAGAAAAGCTTTCGCAGCTCGGCATCACGCCCAACCTCGGGCCCAATGCCCCGGTGGTGCAGGCTTGGCAGGGACGCATCGGCGATGAGGCTGCACAGGTGTCGCTACTGCGCGTGGATGATCGCCAGCTGCCGGAGAACCTGCGCGCCCAGCTGGGCGGCAAACCGTTTCAGCTGGCGGCGGCGGTGGTGAATGTGATCAGCCGCAAGCCCTAGCCATCCCTCCCCTCGCGCATGAAAAAAGCCGGGCAACAGCCCGGCTTTTTTGATGCCACCCGCCAAGCTAGTTGCGGCGCACGCCTAGTTTGTCGAGCGTGTCCATGGTCAGCCCGCCGGTGGCGAGGCCATTGGCTTGCTGGAAGGCGCGGATAGCCGCCGACGTTTCAGCACCCACCACACCGTCGATAGGGCCTGGGTTGAAGCCCTTGGCCTGCAGCGCGCGCTGGATGTTTTGCACGATGCCCGGCGTGGTGTTGGTTTCGCAAAGGATGCTCTTCCACTGCGCGGTGCTCTCGCTCACCAGCACCTGGCGGGTGATGGTCTGGTACTCGGCGGGGATGGCGATGCGCTTTTCTTCCGCGGGCTTGGCGATCTTGAGCGTGCGCACGGTCTTGTATTCGGCCGGCGTTTCCACCTCGCGCACGCTGGCGGGGCTGACCAGCTCCTGCCGCTGCACGCTCGCGTACTCGGCCGGCACGGGCAGGCGCTGCACCGAGGCCGGTGTGACCACCACGCGCTGCTGCACCGTGCGGTACTCGGCGGGCACGGTGACCAGGCACATGATCTCGCCAGTGAGGCCATCCACCTTCTCCACCGGGCCGCGCCCCTTCTTCCATTCGGTGGTGGCGGGCTTTACCAGCTGCGTCTCTTCCATGATCTTGTAGACGGCAGGCGTCTCCACCACCTTTTCGCCCGCGGCCTTCACCAGCACCTGGTCGGTCACGGTTTTGTAGACGGGCGGAATGATCTCGGCAATCTTTCTGCCGGCGGGCTTCACCAGCACCTGCTCTTCCACCGTCTCGTAGATCGCCGGGGTGATCTCGATGCGCTCGCTGGCGGCCTTGGCCAGCACCTCCTCACTCACGGTGTTGAAGCGCGGCGGGCTCACCACGCGGGCATAGCACTCGCCGGGCTGGGCCACCACCGCGCTCGGCAGCGGGCTGGCGGCCGGCATCGGGGCGGGCGCGGGGGTGGCGGGAGGTGACGGCAGCGCGGTGGCGGTGGCCGGGGCAATCTCCGCTTGCAGCGGCAGCTCAGCCGACTCGGCGGCAGGCGCAGGGGCCGATGAGACCGTTGGCACTGCCGCACAGGCACCCAGCAGCAGGCCCGGGATCAGCGCGAAGAGAACTGGCTTCCAACGGCGGTTCAACATGCAACAACTCCCTTCTCAAACGGTGGGCGGCGCAGCACTGAAGACCATGCCCCGATGCGGTTTGGAGTGTAACGTCGGGTGCGCAACAATCCTTGGGAGTTTTCTGCCCATCCCCACCCCTTCAGCGGCTCCCGGAGCGTCCCCTTGGCTGCCTCTTTCCGTAGTCCCCGCAGCCGCGAAATCTGGGCGCTGTCGCTGCCGATCATCGGTGGCATGACCTCGCAGAACATCCTCAACCTCGTCGATACCGCCATGGTCGGCCAGCTGGGGCCAGCGGCACTGGCGGGCGTGGGACTATCGAGCTTCATCAACTTTGTGGCGATGGCGGCGGTCACGGGGCTGTCGGTGGCGGTGCAGGCCATTGCCGCGCGGCGCGTGGGCGAGGGGCGTTTCAGCGAGTCGGCGATTCCGCTCAATGGCGGGCTCTTGCTGTCGCTGCTCATCGGCGTGCCGATCTCGATTCTGCTGATCGTCATCGCCCCCTGGCTGTTCGCCAAATTGAACCCAGACCCCGAGGTGGCCGCGCAGGGCGTGCCGTATTTGCAGATGCGCCTGCTCTCGGTGTTTGCGCTGGGCATGAACTTCAGCTTCCGCGGCTACTGGAGCGCCACCAAGCGCACCCACCTCTACATGGGTACGCTGATCTGGATGCACACGCTCAACATCGCGCTCAACTACTGCCTCATCTTCGGCAAGCTCGGCTTACCCGCACTTGGCACCTTTGGCGCGGGGCTGGGCACCACCATTTCACTCTGCGTGGGCACGGCCACCTACTTCTGGCTGGCCCGCAAGCACGCCAGCGATGCCGGCTTCCTGAAGCGCCGCCCCTCGCGCGCCGAGCTGAAAGCCCAGCTGGCGCTGGGCGTGCCCGCCATGGCGCAGCAGCTGCTGTTTGCGGCGGGCTTCGTCATGCTGTTCTGGATCGTCGGGCAGATCGGCACTGCCGAACTCGCCGCCGCCAATGTGCTGGTCAACATCACCTTGGTCACCGTGCTGCCGGGCATGGGCTTTGGCCTGGCGGCCGCCACCCTCGCCGGCCAGGCCCTGGGCCGCAAGGATGCCGACGACGCCTATCGCTGGATGTGGGATGTGTTCCGCCAGAGCATCTACCTGCTCACGCCCTTTGCGCTCGCCTTCATCCTGGTGCCGAGCTTCATCCTGGCGCCCTTCCTGAAAACACCGGAACTGATTGCGCTGGCGAAGCTGCCGCTGCAACTGATCGGCATCACCGTCATCGGCGATGCGCTGGGCATGATCCTGATGAACACGATGCTTGGCGTGGGGGCCACCCGCACGGTGCTGATCGTGGCGGTGGGCATGCAATGGGTGCTGTTTCTGCCGCTCGCTTATCTGCTGGGGCCGGTGTGGGGCCTGGGACTCAACGCGGTGTGGTTCGCGATGATTGGCTATCGGGGCATCCAGGCCGTGATCTTTACCGTGTTGTGGAAAGGTCGCGGCTGGGCAGAAATAAAACTCTAGGGGCGTCGTTTTCATCGCCGCGTCACCCGCGAGTCACGGCGGCGACCTATCGTCGCGCGCTCTGTGATTCTGCCGGTTCAAGCCATGTCCTCATTCAAAGCGTCTTCTTCCGTGCTGGCCCTGCTTGTGTTCGGCAGCCTCGTCGCCTGCGGGGAATCAGGCAGCCCGGTGAGCGTAGCGCCGCCTCCTGTGACTCCCCCGCCGCCACCGCCAGTTGCCGCCAAGAACTGCGATGCCTACCCCGGCCCCGCGCTCGCGAGTCTCGTGGCCTACGAGGGCACCATGCACGAGCACTCCAGCTATTCCGATGGCGACATCCGCACCATCCCGGCCGACTACTTCGCGCGCATCCGCGAACAGGGCTATCAGTTCGTGGGTTCTTCAGAGCATTCCGACACGCTGGATGCCGGGGTCTTTCTCTCGGTCGGCAGTGAGTGTTTCTCCACACCCGATGGACTGCTGACCTGCCTCACCCCCAGCGTCGACGAGCTGCAAAAGTGGAACAACGTCGCCACTCAGGCGACTGCCGTCAGCGACCAGGCCACGTTTCTCGGCATCCGTGGCTTCGAGTGGACCTCCGACCGCTTCGGCCACATCAACGTCTACTTCTCCAGCAATTTCACCAACGCCAAAACCGACGGCGGCTTCGTCACCACCCTGGAGACGTTCTGGAGCTGGCTCACCCGCGACCCCGCCATGCCGGGGCTGGGGGGCTCGCTCACCGCCCCCGTGCCTTTTGGCGGCGGCAGTGATGGTCTCGCCCACTTCAACCACCCCAATGACAAATGCCTGTCAGAGGCCGACGCCGGCTGCGA
>CAMTXV010000203.1:0-9446 GCA_947085665.1 uncultured Sinobacteraceae bacterium
CGACCGGCAAGTCGCGCGCGGCACGCTCGACATCAAGGGAAAGCGCCGCTATGCGGACGTCCCGTTCCGGTTGGGCGAGATTGGCGGCAAGCCGGTCGTGTCCGGTTCAGTCACGCTCATCAGCGCTCTGACCACCCTGGTGGCCCTGGCGCTGATCGGGGCCTATGTCTATTTCACCGTCACCCAGACCCGCCGCCGTGAGGCCATTGCCAAGGCGAAGGACGAAGAGCAGCAGCAGTCGATCCTCTCGCTGCTGGATGAAATCACCAACATCGCCAACGGTGATCTCACCGGCGAGCTGACGGTGACCGCCGACTTCACCGGCAACATCGCCGACTCGCTCAACTTCACCGTGCAGACGCTGCGTGGACTGGTGGGCACCATCAACGAAACCTCGGTGGAGATTGCGGCTGCCGCATCCAGCACCACCGAACGTGTGCAGCAGATGAGCAGTTCGTCTGAAGGGCAGGCCCGCGAGATCGTGCGCGCCACACAGGCCATCAGCTACGGCAGCCGCTCGCTGGAAGAAGTGGCTGGTCGCGCCGAAAAGCTCGCAGAACAGGCCAAGAGCTCGGTGGATACCGCCCATAGCGGTGCGGCCACGGTGGGTCGCACCATCGCCGGCATGAGCACCCTGCGCGAGCAGATTCAAGACACCGCCAAACGCATCAAGCGCCTCGGCGAGTCTTCGCAGGAAATCGGCAACATCATCGAGTTCATCAACGACATTGCCGAGCAGACCAACACCCTCGCACTCAATGCGTCGATCCAGGCCGCGATGGCCGGTGAATCGGGCCGCGGCTTCGCCGTGGTGGCCGACGAAGTGCAGCGGCTCGCAGAACGCGCCGCCTCGGCCACCAAGCAGATTGAAAACCTGGTCAAAACCATTCAGGCCGACACCCAGGAAGCCATCACCTCGATGGAGCGCTCCACCGCCAACGTGGTGGGCGGTGCGAAGAGTGCGGAAGAGGCCGGCCTGGCCCTCACGCGCATCGAAGCCAGCTCACAGGAACTGGCCCGCGTGATTCAGGACATCGCAGGCGCCTCCCGTGCGCAGTCGGTGGAAACCACCAAGCTGGCCACCACCATGCAGGGCATTCGCGAAGTGTCGGTGCAGACCTCTGCCACGGCCGCACAAACTGCCGAATCGGTGAGTGAGCTGAACGTGCTTTCGGCGAAGCTGCGTGAATCCGTGGCCGGCTTCAAGCTGCCGATGGACGATATCTCGCAGTTCTGAGGCGCTGAGGCGGCGTTCTCAGCGCGCTACTCAGGAAGGACTGGCAGCCCGCTTCTTTTTGGCGGGCTGTTTGGTTTCCGACGTCTTGTCAGTCGGCAGCAGCTCAGGGGCTGCATCACGCGGCGCCGGCAGGCTGATGTAGGGCGAAACCGGCGCCTTGCCGTTGCTTACTCGGCCGAGCGGGCGAGTGCCCGGCGGCGGCTCTTTGATCTGCGAACGGTCGAACTCGCCCACCGCAGGGTTGCCGAAATAGCCCTGTCCTGGGTCACCCCACTGGCCAGACTGGCGGTCGCCAAACTGATTGGGGGAGTTATCACCCGGCTGGGCACTCACAGTCGTGACACAGCTGATCGACAGCCAGACCGCGGCGGCAGCGCTTTGCTTGAGCATTGGAGAGAGGATGTTGGGCATGGCAGGCAAACTCCGGTGACGCGGGCGATTGGTAAATCTTATCAGCGCCATCTACGACTCTGCCCCCGTATTGGCTTGCTGGCAGTGGGGCAGCGGCACTATCCTGCGCGCCTTCGCCGGCACCCCCCTGCCGCACTGTTTCTTTCCACAAGGTTATCCAATGTCCTTTCAGGCTGATCTCGAAAAGCTCCTCGGGCTTAAAACCGTCTCCTACAAATACAACCTGTCGAAGACCGAGCTGTTTCACGAAGCGATCGCCAACGACAAGGGCCGCGTGACCAAGGGCGGCCCTGACAATGCGCAGAAGGCCTTCCCCACCGTGCTGGGCGACAAGGGCCCGCTGGTCTATTACACCGACCCGGACTGCACCGGCCGCCGCACCAAGGACACCTTTGCCGTGGCCTGGCCGGAAGTCGAGAACGAAATCTGGTTCAAGGCGGACCTGGGCAAGTACAACCCCGAGAAGTACGAAGGCCTCATCAAGCGCCTCGCGCAGCACCTGAACGACAAGAAAGCCACGCTGTATGTGAAAGACGTGTTCATGGGCAGCGATCCCGATTTCGCCGTCCCCTACCGCTTCGTCGGCGAATACGCCACGCACGCCTCCTTCGTGGACAACATGTTCCCGAAAGACCTCGTGGGTGTCAGCGATGTCGAAGCCCGCCGCTGGACCATGCTCAACGTGCCCAGCTATGTCTGCGAGCCGGAGCGCGATGGCTCGCGTTCGGAAGTGGCCGTCATCATCGATGTGCGCAACAAGCTCTGCATCGTCGCCGGCCGCGCTGACTACTGCGGCGTGAACAAGAAGACCATCTTCACCGTCGGCAACTACTTGCTGCCCAAGCAGGGTCGTCTGTCGATGCACTGCTCGGCCAACGTCGGCGAGAAGGGCGATGGCGCCATCCTTTTTGGTCTGTCCGGCACCGGCAAAACCACGCTCTCGGCCGATGCCTCGCGCAAGCTGATTGGCGACGACGAGACGATCTGGTCGGACAACGGCCTGTGCAATCTCGAAGGCGGCTGCTACGCCAAGCTGATCAACCTCGACAAGGCCGCTGAGCCGGTGATCGCCGAGGCGATGAGCAAGGCCGGCTGCATCATCGAGAACGTGCCGCCGCTGCCCGGCAAGACCATGCCGGAATGCCACCCGGACGAGCTGGATCTGAACGACGGCTCCATCGCCGAGAACACCCGCCTCTCCTACCCGCTCAGCGTGGTGCCCAACACCATGCCCAACGGCCGTGGCCCGCACCCCGAAACCATCGTGCTGCTCACCGCCGATGCCTACGGCGTGCTGCCGCCGATTTCGATTCTCGAGCCGAAGGACGTGATGTATCACTTCGTCTCAGGCTTCACGGCGCGCGTTGCCGGCACCGAAGTGGGCGTGACCGAACCGCAGCCGACCTTCTCGGCCTGCTTCGGCGGCCCCTTCATGAGCCACAAGCCGAACGTTTACGCTGAGCTCTTGGCCAAGAAGATGAAGGAGCGTAGCGCCCGCTGCATCCTGCTCAACACCGGCTGGTCGGGCGGCAAGTACGGCGTGGGCAAGCGCATGAGCCTCAAGGTGACCCGCGCGCTGCTCAAGGCCGCACTCGATGGCGAGCTGGACAACGTCGAGACCGAGGTGCAGCCCATCCTCAACCTCAAGATGCCCAAGAGCTGCCCTGGCGTCGATTCAGCCATCCTCAACCCGCGCAACACCTGGGCCGACAAAGAGGCCTACGACGCCACCGCCACGACGCTGCGCGATGCCTTCCGCAAGAACTTCGAGACCAAGGGCTTCAAGGCTTTCGGTATTGAAGAGCGCATCTAGCTTCACGGCTCACCGCCACGCAATCAGGCCGCGCAAGCGGCCTTTTTGTTGGCCGTGGTTCAGAGACGCGGCGTTACACTGCCCACCCGATTTTTCAGACCAGCGGCCATGAACATTCCCAAGACCCGCAGCGACTTCAACGCCACGCTGCGGCGCCTCGCCGGCACCTTTTTCACGGGCCTGATCGCCGTGCTGCCCATCCTCGTCACCGTCGCCCTGGTGATGTGGCTGATTGGCGCTGCGGAGGCGGTGCTGGGCGGCATGCTGGGGGTGTTGCTGCCCAGCTCGCTGTATCTGCCCGGCATGGGCCTGTTGCTGGCCATCGGCCTGATCTTCGTGGTGGGTTTGGGCCTGCAGGGCGTGATGTTCAAGCAGGGCATGCTCTGGCTGGAGGATGCGATCAACCGCATCCCGCTGATCAAGACGGTCTACGGCGCTGTGCGCGATCTCACGGGCCTGATGAACAACAAGGGCGAGCGCCGCTTCAACCAGGTGGTGACCATTGCGCTACCCAATGTGCCGATCCGCCTGGTGGGTTTCATCACCGTGGAATCGCTCACGGCCGCGCAGATTCCCGGCGGGCCCGATGAAGTCGCGGTGTATCTGCCCATGAGCTACCAGATTGGCGGCTACACCCTGCTGCTGCCGCGCAGCTATCTCACCCCGGTGGACATGAGCTTTGAAGACGCCATGCGCTTCGTCATCACCGCTGGCATCTCCCGCCATGCCGAGCCGCACAGCCCGCAGGTCCCCAAGCCATGAACGTCAATCGCATCTTCTGCATCGGCAAGAACTACGCGGATCACGTTGCCGAGCTGGCGCATCTCGGACACGCACCTGATGGAGAATGCGTGGTCTTCATGAAGCCGGCGAGCTGCATCGTGCCGGTGGGCGAGCCCATCGTGCTGCCGAAGAACGCCGGCAGCATCCACCACGAGGCGGAGCTGGTGGTGCTGCTCACGGGTGGCGATCGCGAGGTGGCGGTGGAGGACGCACTCGACTGCGTGGCCGGCATCACGCTAGGGCTTGATCTCACCCTGCGTGAGCTGCAAACCCAGCTCAAGAACAAGGGCAAGCCCTGGGAGCTGGCCAAGGCCTTCGACTGCGCGGCTCCGCTGGGCGAGTTCAGGCCTTATCTGCAACAAGACCTGCAAGCACTCACTTTCACCTGCCATGTGAACGGTGTGCTGCGGCAGAGCGGCAATACTGCGCACATGCTGTACAGCGTAGCGCGGCAGATCAGCATCCTGAGCCAGACCTGGGCGCTACAACCCGGTGATGCGATCTACACCGGCACGCCCGCCGGCGTGGGGCCGCTGCTGCCGGGCGATACCGTGGTGCTGGAAGGCCCGGGCCTGGGCCGTTACGCGTGGCGCTGCGAGTGAAACGCTAGCGCGGCTTGTTGAAGAAGCCGCCGGCGAGCTTCATCAAGTCATCAGCGACATTGCCGTCCTTGTTGGCATCGAGCACCGACGACAGCATGCCGGCCACGCCGCCCTGAGCACCGGCGCCTGCCGAAGCGGACGCCCCGCCGAGCAACCCTCCCAGCAGGCCACCCAGACCGCTCTGGGGCGCACCCGCCGCCGCACCGCCGCCGAGACCCAGCTTGGCGAGCACGCCCATGATCATGGTGGCCACCACGGGCAGCATCTGCTTGAGCACATCGGCGCCCACGCCAGTCTGCGCCGCCACCTGATCCGCCACGCCGCGCGAGGCCTGCTTGCTGCCGAAAATCTGGCCTAGCACCTCGTTGCCCATCGACACCCCTTGGGCGCCAAACGCCGCACCTGGCTGCTCGGCCACCTGGGCATGTGCGCCGCCCGTGAGCATGCCAATGAGCCCGCCAAGTCCGCCCGCCTGCCCCTGCATGCCAGAGACAATCTGCGGAATCAGCGCGCCCACTGCCTGCTGCGTTTGCTGCGGGCTCAGGCCGAACTGGCTGGCGAGGTTGCTTAAGCCCTGGCCGCCTTGGGCCTCGGCAAGTGCATTGAGCAGATTCATGGGGTTCTCCTTGGATGGGATGTCGAGCTTAAACCGGCACGGTGACAAGACTCGATAATGCGCACATGACCAGCCCCTGCCTCAGCGCCTTTCTCACCATCGACCCCGTTGAAAAATGCGCGGCGGTGGCCGCACTCACCCAGCTCCTGCCCTGCACTGGGCTGCCCATGCAGCCGGGCCGGCCGCTCAAACCGGAGCTGGTGCGCCCGCGCGATGTCCCCAGCCGCGGTCTGGGCAGCGAGGAAGGCCGCGCCGCACTCTGCCATGCCGTGGCGCACATCGAGTTCAACGCCATCAACCTCGCGCTCGACGCCGGGCTACGGTTTGCGGAAATGCCCGAGGCCTATTACGCCGACTGGCTCAGCGTGGCGCAGGATGAGGCCCGGCACTTCCTGATGATGCGGGAGCGCCTGATCCAGCTCGGCTACGACTACGGCGACTTCGCCGCCCACAACGGCCTCTGGGAAGCCGCCGAGAAGACCACCGAAGACGTATTGGTGCGCATGGCCTGCGTACCGCGCGTGCTGGAAGCGCGCGGGCTCGATGTGACGCCGAATCTCATCAACCGTCTGCGCGAAGTGGGCGACCTCGACACCATGGCCGTGCTCAACGTGATTCTGAGCGAGGAAGTACGTCACGTTGAAATCGGCACCCGCTGGTTTCGCCATTGCTGCGAAGCGCGCGCGCTCGACCCCGCACCCACCTTTCGCCGCCTGCTCGCCGAGCACGGCATCATCCTCAGGCCGCCGTTCAATCACGCAGCGCGCGAACGCGCTGGCTTTCTGCCAGAGGAACTCGCCGTCTAGGGTCTGTTGACATACAAATGATCGCAGCGGCCGAAGGCTGTTTTGGGGCAGTGCAAGGCGGCGAGCGAGGGCAATAGTGGTTCTATTGTCCTCGCTCGCCAACGCAGCAATGCCCCAAAACAGTCCGGCCCCGAAGGGTTGCGGCCAAAAACGCGCATTGCAGCGTCACGAGACTTGCGAATGGAACAACCATTCGCTGCGCCCCGTTCCTCGCACTGCGCGTTTTTGACTCGCAACGCTGCGATCATTTGTATGTCAACAGACCCTAGTAGGGCTTCTCGCCCAGGTAATTGCCCTGCGGCAGGTAGTTTCACACCACCACATGGTCGAAGCGGCCCTTGCGGCCCTTGGCGATGGCACAGCCCACTTCGGTGGTGTCGCGCCACACCAGCTGCGTGTAGTGACCGCACTCCTGCCAGGCGCGCTCGCAGCGGCGCAGGCGGTCATCGAAGAACCGCTTCTCCGAGGCCCATTCGGCCACCGCCGCCGCGGCCGAGGGCGAACCGGAGCCGCCCGTGGCGTACAGGTTCTCGCCCATGCCGGCCACACCGGAATGCTCGAAGCGCCCGCTGCGTGCCAGTTCACGCGCCCAGGCCTTGGCCTGCTTCTCGGCCTTGGCCGACCACACCAGCGAGGGCAGGCCCACCAGCGCACGTTCGGCGTTGTGGGCCTGCAGCCAGTCCTTGCGGCTGGCATCGCCGGCCGTCACCGCCAGCGGAAAAGCCAGCACGGCGAAGAGCAAGCGCCTCATACGCTGCTGCGGCCCAGCTGAAACTGCGGCTCCAGCTGACTGGCCAGCGACAGCAGCCGGCCCTCTTCACCAAAGGGCGCGACGAACTGCACACCAATCGGCAGCCCTTCGCGACTGGTGGCCAGAGGGCAGCTCATCGACGGCGTGCCGGTGAGATTGCTCAGCTGCGTAAAGGGCGTGAACTTGAGATTCTCGCGCACCATCTTGTCGATCTGCCCGCTTCTGAGCAGTGCCTTGCCCAGCCCCAGCGCCAGAATGGGCTTGATGGCCGCGCGCTGTAAGGCCGGCGTGGCGAGCTGGCCCACGCGCGGCGCCGTGTAGGCCGTGCTGGGCAGCAGATACAAATCAAACCGCGTGAAGTACGCCGCCAGGCCGCGCGCATAGTCGTTCCACTTGCGGCGCTCGCTCACGTATTCGCCGGAAGACAGGGCATCGCCCAGCAGCCCCAGCGCGCGGGTATCCAGCTCGAAGTCGGTCTCCGCCGCCCCCAGCGCACGGCAGGCGCGCATATTGGCGGCCACCTGGCCGAGATACATGGTGAGGAAGCTCTTGGCGAGGGCAATGCCATCCACCTGCGGCTCGGCCTCTTCCACGTGATGGCCCAGGCTTTGGAGCTGCCTGGCGGTGGCGTGCACCGCGGCCACCACTTGGGGGTCCACCTCGGTGCCGATGGGCGAGCGGGTGCAGAAACCAATGCGCAGCCGGCCCGGTGCGCGCTGCGCCAGTTCGGCAAACGAGACAGCCGGTGCGGTGATGCTGAACGCATCGCCGGCCAGCGGCGGCGACAGCACATCCAGCATGGCAGCGGAGTCGCGCACGCTGCGGGTGAGCACGTGTTCGCTCGACGCGCCCTCCCAGCCTTCCGCAGCATGCGGCCCGCAGGGCACGCGGCCGCGCGAGGGGCGCAGGCCAAACAAGCCGCAATACGCCGCGGGAATACGGATGCTGCCGCCGCCATCGCTGGCACCGGCCATGGGCACCACCGCACTCGTCACCACGGCCGCGGCACCGCCGGAAGAACCACCCGGCGTGTGCGCGGGGTTGATGGGGTTGCGGGTGGGTCCAAAGGCCTCGGGCTCGGTGATGCCCTTCAAAGCGAACTCCGGCGTGGCGGTGCGGCCAAAAATCACCAGGCCTGCCGCCTTGCAGCGTGCGGCATAGGCGCTGTCACCCTGCACCGTGCGCTGCTTGAGCGCGGCGCTGCCGCAGATGTTTGGCACGCCATCCAGCTCCTGGCCGTAGTCCTTCAGCAAAAAGGGCACGCCGGCAAATGGCCCGCTCGCGGCTTGCGCTGCGGCCGCACGGGCCATGGCATCAAGTCGCTGCGGAATGGCATTGAGCGTGGGTTCCACGGCATCGGCGCGGGCGATGGCAGCGTCGAGCAGTTCCCTCGCACTCACCTGCCTGCTGCGCACCAGCTCGGCAAGGCCGGTGGCGTCGTACTGGGCGTAGTCTTTCATCGCACTCCGGGATAGCTGAATTGTTCTGTGGTCGCGCGT
Source organism: uncultured Sinobacteraceae bacterium (assembly GCA_947085665.1). Taxonomy (GTDB): domain Bacteria; phylum Pseudomonadota; class Gammaproteobacteria; order Nevskiales; family Nevskiaceae; genus Stagnimonas. The sequence continues at coordinate 8,519 of CAMTXV010000203.1, forward strand.
AGATTACGGCGCAGCGGCAAGAGACCGCGAGGAGAATCCAGATGACCAGCAGCCCGGCCAGTACAACGCTCAATAGCAGCCAGACCATCCCCAGCAACGCACCCGCCTGGGCCACGGCGCTGAGGCGCTACAACAACTGGCTGATGTACGACCTGGGCGGCGGTGTGCGGCCCTGGAAGTTCGCCTGGATCATCAACTTCCAGAAGGGCGGCACCTTCTTTTTTCTGGGGCTGTTGATGTGGCTCTATGCGCCCCACACCCCGGCGGCCACCAGCACCGCCGCCTGGGTATATCTCGCCCTGCACGGCGCCTACGGCCTGGTATGGCTGCTCAAGGATTTCTGCTTCCCCGACCCCGGCTGGCAGCACCGCATCACCATCGGTGGCGGCCTGTTCGCACTGTTTGGCCTTGCCATGTACTGGAGCTTTGGCTGGCTGCTGATCTCGGGCACCGCGCTGCCCAACTACCCGCTGCCAGAGGCCGCGTGGTTCGCGCTGTGCATTAGCCTGGTCATCACCGGCAGTGCCGTGATGGTGGCCGCCGATGCGCAGAAGTACTACACGCTGCGGCTGCAGCGGGGCTTGATCACCGACGGCGTGCACCGCTTCATCCGCCACCCCAACTACCTCGGCGAGATGATGATCTACCTGGGCTTCGCGCTGCTGGTGTGGCACTGGCTGCCCTTTGCCTGGCTCGCCTACATCTGGCTCACGCTGTTTGCCACCAACATGGTGCTGAAAGAAGCCAGCATGAGCCGCTACCCCGAGTGGGCGGCGTATAAAAAGCGCAGCTGGTGGCTGCTGCCCGGCGTCTTCTAGGCGCTGCGGAACACGAAGTAGACAGCGCCACATAGACACAGACCCGCCCAGAGAAAATCCAGCTTCAGCGGCTGCTTCATGTAGAGCACCGCAAACGGCACGAACACCAG
>CAMTXV010000204.1:0-1609 GCA_947085665.1 uncultured Sinobacteraceae bacterium
CGACCTGTACGGCACCACGGCCTACCGCCGCTACGAACGCCGCGCCCTCGAAGAAACCGTGCAGATCCACAGCGAAGTGGTTATCGCCACGCCCGGTGGCATCGTCTCGGACCCCGCCACCTTCAACGAGCTGCTCGCGCACTGCACCACCGTGTGGCTGCGCGCCGCGCCCGAGGAACACATGGGCCGCGTGCTGGCCCAGGGCGATATGCGCCCCATGGCCGCCAGCAAGGAGGCCATGGACGACCTGCGCCGCATCCTGGAAGGGCGCGCGGCCTTCTATTCCAAAGCCGACCTCACCATCGACACCTCCGGGAGCAGCCTGGAAGAAAGCCTGCAGCAACTGCGCACCGGAGTGCGCAAGCTGATGACCGCCCGGCCAGGCTGACCTCCTCCCCACCACCAGCCAACAGCCCCGAAGCTCTCCGGGGCTGCCGCGACGTGGTTTGAGAAAAATCCTCAGAAAACAGCGACATGCATTGACTTGCCTATTGATATGCACGATGATGCACATCAACGATGCATTTAATGCACTATTATTCCTGTTAGCAGATGGATGGAGACCCCATGACCACACCCGCCCCCACCCGCGTGGACTACCGCACCGATCCCACCCAATACCGCCACTGGGCGCTGGCCGTAGACGGCCCGGTGGCGCGCCTGTCGCTCGACATCGCCGAAGACGGTGGCATCCGCCCCGGCTACAAGCTCAAGCTCAACAGCTATGACCTGGGTGTGGACATCGAGCTACACGACGCACTCAACCGTATCCGCTTCGAACACCCCACGGTGCGCACCGTCATCGTCACCAGCGCCAAGGACCGCATCTTTTGCTCGGGCGCCAACATCTTCATGCTGGGTGTCTCCAGCCACGCCTGGAAGGTGAACTTCTGCAAATTCACGAACGAGACGCGCAACGGCATCGAGGATTCGTCCAAACACTCGGGCCTGAAGTTCGTCGCCGCCGTGAATGGCGCATGCGCGGGCGGGGGCTACGAGCTGGCCCTGGCCTGCGACGAGATCGTGCTGGTGGACGACCGCTCGTCGGCCGTGTCGCTGCCTGAAGTGCCGCTGCTGGGCGTGCTGCCCGGCACCGGCGGCCTGACCCGCGTGACCGACAAGCGCCATGTGCGCCACGACCTGGCCGACATCTTCTGCACCAGCGTGGAAGGTGTGCGCGGCCAGCGCGCGGTGGATTGGCGCCTGGTGGACCGCATCGCCAAGCCCGCGCAATTTGCCGCCGCCGTCGATGAAACCGCCGCACGCCTGGCCGAAGGCAGCCCCCGCCCTGCCAACGCACAGGGCGTGCCCCTGACCCGCGTGGAGCGCGAAGAAAGCGCCGACAGCCTGCGCTATGCACACGTCAGCGTGGACATCGACCGCACCCGCCGCACCGCCACGCTCACGCTGAAGGCCCCCACCGGCGCGCAACCCACAGACATCGCTGGCATCGAAGCCGCAGGCGCCGCCTGGTGGCCGCTGGCCCTGGCGCGCCAGCTGGACGACGCCATCCTGAACCTGCGCACCAACGAGCTCGATATCGGCACCTGGCTGCTCAAGACCGAAGGTGATGCCCAGGCCGTGCTGGCCAGCGATGCCACGCTGATCG
>CAMTXV010000205.1:0-4447 GCA_947085665.1 uncultured Sinobacteraceae bacterium
GTCGGTGAGCGAAATCTTAATGTCGACGACCGGGTAGCCGGCCATCACGCCATTCTTGATCGCGTCCTTCAGACCCTTGTCCACAGCAGGGATGAATTCCTTGGGCACAACACCGCCCACGATTTCGTTCTGGAACACATAGCCCGAGCCGACTTCGCCCGGCTCAATGCGCAACCAGACGTGGCCGAACTGACCCTTACCGCCCGACTGCTTGGCGTGCTTGCCTTCCTGCTCCACCGACTTGCGGATGGTTTCGCGGTAGGCCACCTGCGGCGCGCCAACGTTGGCTTCCACGCTGTATTCGCGCTTCATGCGGTCGACGAGAATTTCGAGGTGCAGCTCACCCATGCCGGACATGATGATCTGGCCGGTTTCCTCGTCGGTCTTGACGCGGAACGAAGGATCTTCCTGTGCGAGACGCGACAGGGCGATGCCCATCTTTTCCTGATCGGCCTTGGTCTTGGGCTCGACGGCCTGCGAGATCACGGGCTCGGGGAAGATCATGCGCTCAAGCACGACCGGATTCTTCTGATCGGCCAGCGTGGTGCCAGTGAACACATCCTTGAGGCCAATACAGGCCGCGATATCGCCGGCAACAACCTCTTCAACGGCCTTCTGCTCGTTGGCGTGCATCTGCACGATACGGCCGATGCGCTCGGTCTTGCCACTGCGGCTGTTGTAGACGGTGTCGCCCTGCTTCAGCACGCCGGAGTAGACGCGCACGAAGGTGAGCGCACCCACGTACTTGTCGGTCATGATCTTGAACGCGAGCGCCGAGAACGGGGCGGTATCGTCCGCCTTGCGCTCGATGATCGTTTCGTAGTTCTCCACGTCGTGAGCCTGGGTGGCTTCCACGTCGGTGGGCGCGGGGAGATATTCCACCACGGCGTCGAGCATGGCCTGCACGCCCTTGTTCTTGAAGGCCGAGCCACAGAGCATCGGGAACACTTCGAGCGCCAGCGTGCGCTTGCGCAGTGCGCCCTTGATTTCGCCTTCGGTCAGCTCGCCGCCTTCCAGGTACTTGTTCATCAGCTCGTCGCTGGCTTCAGCGGCGGCTTCCACCATGTTGGCGCGCCACTTGTTGGCGGTCTCCACCAAGTCAGCGGGAATCTCGCCGTAGGTGAAGGTGATGCCCTTGTCGGCTTCGTTCCAGATGATGGCCTTCATCTTGACGAGATCGACCACGCCTTCAAATTTTTCTTCAGCGCCGATCGGAATCTGGATCGGAACCACGTTGGCGCGCAGCTTCTCTTTGATCTGCTTCACCACCTTGTAGAAGTCGGCACCCATGCGATCCATCTTGTTGACGAACGCAAGGCGGGGCACTTTGTACTTGGTGGCCTGGCGCCACACGGTTTCGGACTGGGGCTGCACGCCACCAACCGCGCAATAGAGCATGCAGGCGCCGTCAAGCACACGCATGGAGCGCTCGACTTCGATGGTGAAGTCCACGTGCCCCGGGGTGTCGATAATGTTGATGCGATGGTTGTCGAACTGACCCGCCATGCCCTTCCAGAACGTGGTGGTTGCAGCCGACGTAATGGTGATGCCGCGCTCCTGCTCCTGCTCCATCCAGTCCATGGTGGCGGCGCCGTCATGCACTTCACCGATCTTGTGGTTGACGCCGGTGTAGAACAACACGCGCTCGGTCGTGGTGGTCTTGCCCGCGTCAATGTGCGCGGAGATACCGATGTTGCGGTAGAGACTGATGGGGGTAGCGCGTGCCATGGGGGACTCTTTTATCTTGAGGACTGGAGGGGGTCAGTTAGACCATCTTCAAATGACAATCCGCAGCTTTTCAGGGCCGCGGATTGCAGACTGCGTACAGATGGGGACAGCTCCGCGACTTACCAGCGGAAATGTGCGAAGGCCTTGTTGGCTTCTGCCATCTTGTGGGTATCTTCGCGCTTCTTCACCGCTGCACCGCGGCTTTCGGAAGCGTCGATCAGCTCGCCAGCAAGGCGATCCATCATGCCCTTCTCGCCGCGCTTGCGGGCAGCGTCGATCAGCCAGCGCATAGCCAGCGTGGTGCGGCGCACAGCACGCACTTCCACAGGCACCTGATAGGTCGCACCACCCACGCGGCGGCTCTTGACCTCCACGGCGGGCGCCACGTTATCGAATGCCGTGGTCAGCACGGCGAGCGGGTCGTCGGTCTTCTTCTTGGCAGCAATCTGGTCGAGCGCGCCGTAGATGATCTTCTCGGCGACAGCCTTCTTGCCGTCCTCCATGATCATGGCCATGAACTTCGAGAGCGTGACGCTCTTGAACTTCGGGTCGGGCAGAACAACGCGTTTTTCGGGGGTGCGGCGACGTGACATGGTTTAGTTCCTCTTACTTCTTCTTGCCAGCGGCAGGTGCAGCACCGGCCTTGGGACGCTTGGCGCCGTACTTCGAACGGCTCTGACGGCGCTTATCCACACCCGATGCGTCGAGCGCACCACGGACGGTGTGATAGCGAACACCGGGAAGATCTTTTACGCGGCCACCACGGATCATGACGACCGAGTGCTCCTGCAGGTTGTGACCTTCACCGCCGATGTAGCTGGTGACTTCGAAGCCGTTCGTGAGGCGAACGCGGCACACCTTACGCAGAGCCGAGTTCGGCTTCTTGGGCGTGGTGGTGTAAACGCGGGTGCAGACGCCGCGCTTTTGCGGACTGCCGGTCAATGCAGGAGCTTTGCTCTTGTAGACCTTGCTGGTGCGCCCATCGCGCACGAGTTGATTGATTGTTGGCACGGTATCCTGATCCTGCGTGACGCTTCGAGAAGTCCCACCTACGCGCATTGCGGATGTAGGCAGCGTTGAAGACAGCAACGGGCCGGCGGACCGGCCCGTTTTTTGAGGTCGCGAATCATAGGTGCGACCCTGGATAGTGTCAATACAGCCGTCGTGGCTGCATGCGGCCGCTGGTGCCGTCTCGGGCTTGTCGCACCACGCGGCGCTGCTAGAGTAGCCGTCTGCCACACCTAGGCAGTTCTCTACGGAGCCTGATGATGCGCCCAATCCTGTTGGCATTGCCGCTGCTCCTGTGTGGAGCCACTTTCGCACGAGCCGACGTGCTGGCCTTCCCGGCAGATGATGAAGCCGCCACCCCGGTCAGCAAGCCCCAGAAGGGCAGTAGCATGCAGGCGGTTCAGCAGCAGTTTGGCGCGCCGGAGAAAAAACATGCCGCGGTAGGCGGCGGCTCCAGGCACCAGCCCCCCATTACCCGCTGGGACTACGCCGGCTTCTCCGTATTTTTCGAGCATGGCCACGTAATTGATTCGGTCGTGCCGGGCAGGCCGCCCGCACTGCAGCGCACCGAAGAACTGCAATCGAGTCAGCGCTAGAGTCGGCGTAAAGCCCGCGGCAAATCCTGGGGCGCGCAAGCGCCCCTACTCATTTAGGGCGCGCAAGCGCCCCTACTCATTTATATGGCCCCTTCATCGCCCCAAGCTCCCATGAACACCTTCCTGCCCCCCGAGTGGGCACCGCAGTCCGCCATCCAGCTCACCTGGCCTCGTGCCAGCGGTGATTTCCAGCACTGGTTTACCGCCGTGCGCGAGAATTTCCTGCGCTTGGCCGTGGCCATTTCTCATTTTCAGGACGTGATCATTGGCACTGAGGAGGATCTGTCGCAGCTGAAGGCTGATCTGTTGGCTGCAGGCGGCGACGGGGCGCGGCTGCATCTGCATGCCGTACGCAGCAATGACGTCTGGGCGCGTGATCACGGCCCGCTGACAGTCGTCCGCGATGGCGGACTCGTGCACCTGGACTTCACTTTCAATGGCTGGGGCGGCAAATTCGACGCCTCGCTCGACAACACCCTCACCCAGCAGCTCAGCGCCTTGGGCGCTTTGAAGGCACCTGTGGAAGTCGTGGATTTCGTGCTCGAAGGGGGCGGCATCGATGTCGATGGTCAAGGCAGCCTGCTCACCACCACCCGCTGCCTGCTGGCCCCCACACGCAATCCCAAGCTCTCGAAGCTGCAGATTGAAGCCGTGCTGAAGGAGAAGCTCGGCGTATCGCGCGTGCTCTGGCTTCAGCATGGCGACCTCTTGGGTGACGACACCGATGGCCATGTGGACACCATCGCCCGCTTCTGTGATGCGAGCACCATCGCCTACCAAGCCTGCGAAGACAGCAGCGACGCGCACTACGCAGACCTCAAGGCTTTGGAAGGTGAGCTGCAGGCACTTCGCCAGCCCAATGGCGAGCCCTACACCTTGGTGCCACTGCCCTTGCCGCCGGCTATTCACGATGAGGATGGCCGCAGACTGCCGGCGGGGTATCCGAACTTTCTGATCCTCAACGGGGCTACGCTGGTCCCCACCTACGGCGATGCGGTCACCGACGCCGAAGCGCTCCGGCGTCTGAAGCCCCATTTCCCTGGCCGCGAAGTCATTGGTCTGGACTGCCGCGCGCTGATCAACCAGTACGGCAGCCTGCACTGCGCCACCATGCA
>CAMTXV010000206.1:0-6650 GCA_947085665.1 uncultured Sinobacteraceae bacterium
CGGTGGAGGGCGGCAAGCTGGTGGTGTCCAGCATCTACCGCTGGTTCATCGACGATTTCGGCGGCAACGATGCGGGCATCCTGGCGCACCTGCGCCGCTATGCCAGCGCCGACACGCTGGCGATGCTGGCGCCCTTCAAGTCACTGGGGGATAACGGAGATCGCTATGACTGGGCGCTCAATGATGAGCGGGCGGCGCCTGCGCCTTAGGGTGTGTTGACATTCGTTTCATCGCTGCGATGAAGTGAATGTCAACACACCCTAGTCGCGACTAAATCGGCCGCACCGCCGGCCCAGCGCCCAGCACCTTGCCCGTCGGCAAGCCGGTGGGCGAGCCGCCGCGCGGCTCCTCGCTGATGGCGAGGGTGAGGGTGGCGGCCATTTCCTCCGCGGGAATCGCCGGCAGCACCAGATCATAGGACTGGCCGCCCTTCACGGGCAGCAAGCCCAGCGAGTGGGGCTTGCCGTGGCTGTCGAGCAGCCAGAGTTCGAGGCTGCGGGCGCGGGTGTCGGCGGGCATTTTGCTGCCGGTGAGCACCACGCGCATCACGTCCGTGTCCGTATGCAGGGTGATGGCCCAGCGGGCGTCACCGCCCTCGGGCTGTAGCACTGCCACATAGGGCATGGGCTTGTTCTGGGCCACATCGAGCGCGGCGCTGAGTTCCGCGTTGCGGGCCTGCTCGCGCTGCAGACCCATGCCGAGGGCCACGGCCGCCACGGTGGCTGCCGCCGCCCAGGTCTGCCAGACGAGCGTACGGCTGGTCTTGCTGGCGAGTGCGGTCTTGGGCGCGAGGCTGCTGACCTTGCGGCTATCTGCCGCAATGGTTTGTTCGAGCGCGGCCCACACCACGGGGCGCGGGGCGACGGGCTTCAGGCGCCGGGCAAACTCGCTGAAGCGTTCGTGCCAGAAAGTGACTTCTTCCCGCAGCGTGGCGTCGCCGCGCAGCAGCTTTTCGAAGCGGGCACGGGCCAGGCCGCGCAGCGTGCCCAGTGCGTACTCGGCGGCCAGCTGGCCGCGCACTTCGGGGTTGGTGTAGCGGTGGGTCTGGCGCATGGTTATTGGGTCTCCAGGCAGCTGCGCAGCTTGGTGAGGCCGCGCCGCACCCAGCTCTTCACGGTGCCCAGCGGGGCGTCGAGCGCAGACGCCAGCTCAGGATGCGTATAGCCCTCGTAGTAGGCCAGCATCACACTCTTGCGCTCTTGGCTCAGCAAACCTTTCATGCACCGCTCCAGCCGTCCCATCCCCTCGCCTTCCATCGCGCGAGCTTCCGGGTTCTCGTCTTCATCCACCACGTCCATCATGGTGGATGAACCGTCTTCGTCGTTCGTCACCGTCAGGCTGTCTTCGGGGCGCTTTTGCCGCAGCAGGTCGAGTGCGCGGTGGCGGGCGATGGTGAAGAGCCAGGTCGAGGGCGAGCCCTTGCCGGGGTCATAGGTTTCGGATTTACGCCACACCTTCAGCAGGCAATCCTGCAAGGCTTCCTCGGCCCAATCCCGGCGCTTCAACATACGCAGCAGCAATGCGAACAGATGCGAGCCGGTCTCTTCGTAGAGCTGGCGAAACGCTTGCGCATCGCCACCGGCGGTGGCGGCAATGAGGGTTTCGAGTCGGGCTGCGTCTTGCATGGCGCGGGGGGGTTGAATTGAGCGCTAGGTTACCGGCTTTGCGGCTCCCGGCTAGGGACTTCCTGAGATCGCAAAGGTTCGCCCGCCTTGAGCTTTCTATAATCGCCGCCTTTGAAGCTCTCAGGATGCCTGCCTTGAACGTCGGACCGTTCCCCCAAACCCGTCTGCGCCGCACCCGGCAGGCCGCTTTCATCCGCAACATGGTGCGCGAAACCAGCCTCGCGCCCGAGCATCTGATCCAGCCGCTGTTCGTGGCCGAAGGCGCGCTGGCGGGGCCGATTGCCTCGATGCCGGGCGTGTCGCGCCTGACGCTGGAGCAGTTGGTGGCCGAGTGCCAGACCGTGCACGCCCTTGGCATTCAGCTGGTGGCGCTGTTCCCGGTGATTCCCGCTGCGCGCAAGACCGACGACGGTCGCGAGGCGCTCAACGACGAGGGACTGGTGCCGCGCGCCATCAAGGCCATCAAGGCGGCAGTGCCCGGTCTGGGCGTGATGGTGGACATCGCACTCGACCCTTACACCACGCACGGCCACGACGGCCTCCTCGACGCGCGCGGCAATGTGGATAACGACGCGACGGTAGAGATTTTGCGCCGCCAGGCGCTGGTGTATGCCCGCGCCGGTGCCGACATGGTGGCGCCCAGCGACATGATGGACGGCCGCATCGGCCAGATTCGCAGCGTGCTGGAGCGCGACGGCTGCAAGGACGTGCTGATCATGAGCTACGCCGCCAAGTACGCCAGCAGCTTCTACGGCCCCTTCCGCGATGCGGTGGGCACCACCGGCACGCTCAAGGGCGACAAGCGCAACTACCAGATGGACCCCGCCAATACCGACGAAGCCCTGCGCGAAGTGGCACAGGACATTGCCGAAGGTGCCGATCTGGTGATGGTGAAACCCGGCATGCCCTACCTCGATATCGTCAGCCGCGTGAAGCGCGAGTTCGCCATGCCCACTGCGGCGTATCAGGTGAGCGGCGAGTACGCGATGCTGCGCGCGGCCATCGATAACGGGTGGCTGGATGAAAAGAAGGCGCTCATGGAAGCGCTGCTGTGCTTCCGCCGCGCGGGGGCCGATCTCATTTTGAGTTATTACGCCAAACAGGCCGCGCAGTGGCTGAAGGAAGAAAAAGCGTGAGCAACCTCGACCGTTACGCCGTCATCGGCCAGCCCATTGCGCACAGCAAATCCCCGTTCATCCACGCCGCGTTCGCGCGGGCGAGCGCGCAGAAGCTGAGCTACGAGGCGCTGGAAGTGGCCCCCGAAGCGCTGGCCGAAACCCTGAAGGCGCTGCACGCCGAGCCCTACCTCGGCATCAACGTCACCCTGCCGCACAAGGCAGCCGTGGCCGCACTCTGCGAGGCCGTGAGCGAGCGCGCCGAGCTGGCGGGTGCGGTGAACACGCTCACCCGCACCGACACCGGCTGGCGCGGTGACAACACCGATGGCGCCGGCTGCATGGCCGATCTCGCGCGGCTGGGTATCTCGCTCGCCGGCCAGCGGGTGCTGCTGCTGGGCGCGGGTGGCGCGGCACGCGGGCTTATTGCCCTGCTGCTGGCTGGCAAGCCCGCGAGCCTGGCTGTTTCCAACCGCAACCCCTGGAAGCCGGAAGAACTCGCCGAGCGCTTCAAGGCCTTGGGCCCCATCGTGCCGCGCACGCATCTATCGCTAAAGGGTGACCTCTTCGATGTGGTGATCAACGCCACCTCGGCCGGCCACACGGGGGCCATGCCGCGCCTGCCGGGCCAGCTGCTGGCGCCCGGTGCGGCCTGCTACGACCTGAGCTACGGCGCAGCTCACGCGCCGTTTGCGGCTTGGGCGCAGTCGCAGGGCGCTGCCGTGATTGCCGATGGGCTCGGCATGCTGGTGGCACAGGCCGCCGAAGCCTTTGCGCTGTGGCGCGGGGTGGTGCCGGACACGCTGCCGGTGCTGCACAGCCTGCGCACACCAGAACTGCCGGGCAGTGGCGATACCCATCGCCTGCCGCCCAAGCCGGTGCATCCCGACCGCAAGGGTCAGGATTAAGGTCCCTTCAGTCCGGCAGTGGCAGGTGATGCACCTGCCCGCCGGGCAGGCCGCGCAGCGCCAGGGTCAGCATCGCCGAGGCCACGTCTTCGGCGCTGATGCTGCGGTACTTGGCAAGCCCGCCGTGCAGCAGGGGGTTGATCAGTGGCGCCAGCTTCTGCCCCAGCCACTCGCCGGGGCGGGACTCCGTGCGTGCGGCGATGCGCAGCGAGGGTCTGAGAATGTGGGTGGCGGCAAAGCCCAGCTCCAGCACGGCTTCTTCCATGCGGGCTTTCACGCGCAGGTAGAACGAGCCCGCCTTGAGACTGGCCCCCACCGAAGACACCACCAGAAACTGCTGCGCGCCCGATGAGCGTGCAGCACGCGCCACGTCCAGCACCAGGTGGTAGTCCACCCGCTCGAAAGCCGCCTTGGAGCCGGCCTTTTTCTGCGTCGTGCCCAGGCAGCAGAACACGTCGTCGGCCGCAATGGCATGACCCAGTGCGGCGGGTCCGGCTTCCGGCAGGGTGAGCGCAATGAGCTTGGGATGGCTGTGCTCCAGCGGCTTGCGCAGCAGCACCTTCACGGTGCCGTAGCGCGCATCGGCCAGCAGCAGGGCGAGCAGGGCGCTGCCCACAGCCCCGGTGGCGCCGGCAACAAGGGCAGTGCGAACAGCGGGCGGCTTGGACATGGCAAAGTGGCTGGGCAAAAAGGGCGCGGAGTGTATCCAAAGCAATTCCGGCGCCATCACCACCCTCGACAGGAGCAGCCGCAGCATGAGCATCTGGAAATGGAATCCCGGCCCCGAAGGCGTGCAGGCCTCATCCGCCAACTCAATGAGCGCGCACATCGGCATGAAGGTGACCGAAATCGGCCCCGACTATGTGCGCGGCACCATGCCCGTGGATTCACGCACGGTGCAGCCCTTCGGGCGTCTGCACGGCGGCGCCAATGTGGTGCTGGCTGAAGAGCTCGGCAGCTTTGGCGCCAACATGTGTCTGGACCCCAACGAGGCATTCGCCGTGGGGCTCGACATCAATGCCAACCATCTGCGCGGTGTGACCTCCGGTATCGTGACCGGCACCGCCCGGCCGGTACACATCGGCCGCAGCACGCAGGTGTGGGAGATTCGTATTGAAGACGACAAGGGCCAGCTGGCCTGCATCTCGCGCCTGACCATGGCCGTAGTCAGCAAGGCCAAACCCTGAACACCCGCTGCGCACCGCCGTAGCCGCCGCCACCCGGAGAACTGCCATGCGCCCATTCTTGAAGTCCTTGCTGATGGTGGCGCTGCTGGGGCTGGCAAGCTGCGGCGGTGGGGGTGATGACAGCCCCGCACTGCTGGAGAACGGCCTCAAGAGCAAACCGGCGCTCACCGGCCTGCGGTTCCCGGCCTCGGCGGTGAGCAGCGAGGCGCTGCGGATCACCAAGGCCTTCCCCGCGCTCACCTTCGAGGCGCCCCTGTGGTTCGGGCAGGCGCCTGGCAACACCGCACTCGCCTACGTGGCCGAGCAGGGCGGTCGGGTGTGGGTGTTCAGCTTCAACGCCGGGGTGGCCACCAAGAGCCTGTTTCTGGACTTGACCGACCGCACCCGCGCCAACGGCGAGCAGGGCCTGCTGGGCTTCGCGTTTCCGCCGGACTTCGCCACGAATCGCGTCGTGTACGCCTACTACTCGAAGAACGCGAACCCGAATGTGGATGTGGGCAATCACACCCTGGCGCGTTTCACGGCGAGTGCCGATGGCCTCACCGCCAGCGCAGCTTCCGGCGTGGTGCTGCTCGACGAGGCGGACCCCTTCCAGAACCACAACGGCGGCTCGCTGCTGTTCGGGCCTGATGCCATGTTGTACCTGGCCATCGGCGACGGTGGCAGCGGCGGCGACCCGCAGAACAATGGCCAGCGACTGGATACGGTGATGGGCAAGATTCTGCGCCTGCGGCCCGACGGCACCATTCCCGCCGACAACCCCTTCGTGGGCGTGGAAGGCGCGCGCGGTGAGATCTGGGCGTACGGTCTGCGCAACCCGTACCGCGCCAGTTTCGATGCCGGCACCGGCCAGCTCTGGGTGGGCGATGTTGGCCAGAACGTCTACGAAGAGATTGACGTGATCACCAGAGGCGGCAACTACGGCTGGCGCCTGCGGGAGGGCATGCACGATTTCAACACCACCGATCCGCGCCCCACGACGCCGCTGATCGAACCGATCTTGGAATACAGTCATGACTTCGGTTGCTCGGTGACGGGCGGGGTGGTCTACCGGGGCGGTGCGCTGCCAGAGCTTGCCGGGCAGTACCTCTACAGTGACTTCTGCAGCGGCACGGTGTGGGCACTGCGCCATGAGAACGGCGTGCGCGCGCTCGGCAATGTCGTGATCGGCAGCGTGCCGAATCCCTCGGGTTTTGGTGAAGACCACCAGGGCGAGGTCTACATCACCGCTTACGACGGCTCGGTGTATCGCATCGAACCCAATCCTGAAACTCCGGATGACACGCCTTTTCCGCAGAAGCTCTCGGAGACGGGCCTGTTCACCAACACCGCCACGCTGAGCCCCAACCCCGGACTCATCCCCTATGAAGTGCGCGCGCCGTTCTACAGCGATGGCAGCCGCAAGCAGCGCTGGTTCGGCATTCCGGCAGGTGGCACGGTGGGTTTTTCAGCCGATGAGGAATACACGCTGCCGGTGGGCTCGGCCACCGTGAAGCACTTCGAGATCACCAACGCCGATGGCAGCCTGCGCCGGCTGGAAACCCGCGTGTTCTTGAATACGGATGATGGCTGGCAGGGCTATACCTATAAATGGAATGCGGCCGGCACCGACGCCGACCTGCTGCCGGGCAGCGAGCGCGAGACGCTCACGGTGCGCACCGACTCGGGTGCAACCCGCACCCAGGAATACGAGTACCCCAGCCGCAGCGCCTGTTTGAATTGCCACACCCAGGCCGCCGGCGTGCCACTGGGTGTGCGCACCGCGCAGCTCAACCGCAACCAGACCTACACCGACAGCAGCGGCAGCGTCACCGA
>CAMTXV010000207.1:0-15485 GCA_947085665.1 uncultured Sinobacteraceae bacterium
ACACGACGCTCTTCCGATCTCTGGCGCGCGGCGCGGGTGAGCCCGGCGGGCTTGCTGAAAACCCAATAACGATCCGGAAGACCTCGCCATGAATCCCATTCGCAAGCTCGCCTCAGATGCTGCACCCATCCTGCGCACGCTCACCCGTAGCCGCGCCGGGCCTATTCTCATCGCGCTGCAATGCGCCATCACGCTGGCCATTCTCACCAACGCCATTTTCATCATTCAAGACCGCGTGCAGAAGATGGCGCGGCCCAGCGGCATGGATGTAGACCATGTGTTCTGGTTCTTCAGCATCCCCTTCACGGCCGACTTCGATGCCAATGCCGTACTGACAGAAGACATGCGCCGTCTGCGCGCGCTGCCGGGGGTGGTGGATGCCTCCATCACCACCGGCGTGCCGCTGTCGGGCGGAGGCAGTTCTTCGGCGTATGCCGCCACGGCAGAGGCTAAGCCAGAGGCCTATCAACGCGCCTCGTATTACGAAACCGACGACCACGGCCTGAATGCCTTTGGCGTGAAGCTCATCGCGGGCCGCAACTTCCTACCGGGGGAGGTGGAGCAGCGCGCGCCGCTCACCGAGCGCGAGAATGGCGCTGCCATCATCACCAAGGCCTATGCCGACAAACTATTCCCGCCTGATGGCGGCTCCGGCGCTGCCATTGGCAAGAGCCTGTATGGCAAAACCGGCAAGCCCACGCCGATCGTCGGCATCGTCGAACGCGCGCAAACCCCGTGGCTCACCTGGGGCGAGCTGGAGCACAGCGTGTTTTTCTCCAGCTATCAGGCGTCGTTCTCGCGCTACGTGGTGCGCACCGAGCCGGGCCAGCGCGATGCGCTGATTCCCCAGGTGGAAAAGCTCCTGGCCGACATCAGCCGTGATCGCATCATCAGCTACCTCAAGACCCAGCAGCAGGCCGAGCAGGAGGCCTACAGCCAGTACCGCGCCATGGCGGTGATTCTCGGCGTGGTCATCGTGCTCATCGTCGCCATCACGGCGCTCGGCATCGTCGGGCTTGCCAGCTTCAACGTGAATGCGCGCAAGAAACAGATCGGCACCCGTCGCGCACTCGGCGCGCAAAAGGGCGACATCGTTCGCTACTTTCTCGTCGAGAGCTGGCTCATCACCACCGCCGGTGCGGTGCTGGGCGCGGTGCTGTCATTTGGTGTGAGCTTCTGGATGGCCAACACCTTCGACCTGCCGCCGCTGGACTGGCGCTACATCCCGGTGGGCGTCGGGCTGCTATGGGTGCTCGGCATCATCGCCGTGCTCATCCCGGCGCGGCGCGCCTCACAGCTGCCACCTGCTCTTGCCACGCGCTCGGTTTAATCTGGGCGCATGTCTACTGTCCTAGTCGTTGACGACAACAGCGCCGTCTGCACGGCGCTCGATCTTGCGCTGTCGCTGCAGGGCCTCAAGGTGCTGGTGGCGGAGTCGCCGGACGAAGCCCTGGCGCTGCTCGACGAGCACTCGGTGGATCTCGTCGTGCAGGACATGAACTTCCACCGTGACACCACCTCGGGCGAGGAGGGTGTGGAGTTGTTCCGCGCCATTCGCGCGCGCGAGCCCGATCTGCCCATCATCCTGCTCACCGCCTGGACCAATGTGGAAACGGCGGTGTCTTTGATGAAAGAAGGTGCGGCCGACTACCTCGGCAAGCCCTGGGACGACCGCAAGCTGCTGACCACCATTCATAACCTGCTCAAGCTCGGCAAGGCCACTCGCGAGAACCAGCGGCTCAAGTCCGCACGCCGCGTGGTGCGCCAGCGCGTGGCCGGGGCCTTCGACCTCTGCGGGCTGGTGTATGAGAGCGATGCCCTGCACGAGATCGTTTCGCTCGCCACCCGCGTGGCGCGCGCCGATGTGCCGGTGCTCATCACCGGGCCCAACGGGGCGGGCAAGGAGAAAATCGCCGAGATCATCCAGGCCAACTCGCCGCTGGCGGATGGTCCCTTCATTCGGGTGAACGTTGGCGCCTTGCCGGCCGAGCTGATGAGTGCGGAGCTGTTCGGTGCGGAGCCCGGCGCCTACACAGGCGCCAGCAACAAGGCGCGCGAGGGCCGCTTCGAGGCGGCGGATGGCGGCACGCTGTTTCTGGATGAACTCGGCACGCTCTCGCTCGAAGGCCAGGTGAAGCTCTTGCGGGTGCTGCAAACCGGCCAGTTCGAACGCTTGGGCAGCACCAAGACGCGACAGGTGAATGTACGGGTGATCAGCGCCACCAATGCCGACCTGCGTGCCGGCATTCGCGCCGGCACCTTCCGTGAAGACCTGTTCTACCGCCTCAATGTCATTGAGCTGGCCATCCCGCCGCTGGGCGCGCGGCGAGATGACATTCTGCCCACCGCGAGAGCGTTTCTCGACGCGGCTCATACGTTCAGCCCCGAGGCCGAGCGCGCGCTGCTGGCGCACAGCTGGCCCGGCAATGTGCGCGAGCTGCAGAACTCGGTGCGCCGCGCCTGCCTGCTGGCGGCGAGCGAGGTCATTCAGCCCGCCGATCTCGGTTTGCAGCGCGGTGCTGCGCTGCCTGCGGATGCGCCCACGAACGAGCCAGACCGCGAGGCCATCCAGCGCGCGCTGGATGGCGCGGCGGGCGTGATTGCCATCGCCGCCCGCGAGCTGGGGCTGTCGCGTCAGGCGCTGTACCGGCGCATGGAGAAGTTCGGGCTGACCAGCCCATGAGCCTCGAAGCGCGGCTGAGTCTGGTCGTCGCACTCGTGGTGGCGCTCTGCGTGGCGGCGACTCTGGCAGTGAGCCGTTTCGACCTGCCGCTGTGGGCTGCCGCCACTTTCGCACTCTTGCTGCTGCTGCCGCTGAGTCTCGTAGCACTCCGGCAGGTGATGGCGCCCATCAACCGCTCTCTGCGGGTGCTGCGCGACGGCGTAGCGGGGTTTCGCGATGGCGATTTCTCGCTTTCCATCGCGGTGGATCGCAAGGATGAACTCGGCGAGCTGGCCGCGCTCTACAACCGCATTGGCGATGTGCTGCGGCGCGAACGTCAGGCACTGTTCCAGCGCGAGTTGCTGCTGGATACCGTCATCCAGACCACGCCCTGGGCGCTGGTGCTCACCAACGCGGGCGATGCGGTGATCTACGCCAACGCCGCCGCTCGCAAGCTGTTCCACGAGGGCCGCAAGATGGAGGGCGCGACCTTTGCAGCGCTGCTGGATGGCGCGCCTGAGAGCCTGCGAGAGGCCGCGCTCTCGACCAGCGATGGGCTCTACACCATCGCCGGCGGCGAGGAGCCCGAGGTGTATCACGTCACCCACAACCGTTTCACGCTCAACACCCGCGAGCACCGCTTGCACCTGTTCAAGCGCCTCACCCGCGAGCTGAACCGGCAGGAACTGGAGAGCTGGAAGAAGGTGATTCGAGTGATCAGCCATGAGTTGAACAACTCGCTGGCACCCATTGCCTCCATGGCGCACTCGGGCCGGGTGATGCTGGATCGTGGTGACACCGCGCGACTGCCGCTGGTGTTCGACACCATCGACGACCGCTGCCAGCGCCTGAAGGGATTTCTCGAAGACTACGCGCGCTTCGCCAAGCTGCCGCGGCCGCGTCTCGAAGACGTGCCCTGGCAGCCCTTCATCGACGGCCTGCATGCGCTGGTGCGCTTCACGCTCACGGCGCCGCTGCCAACCCGCAGCGCGCGCTTCGATGCCGCGCAGCTACAGCAGGTGCTCATCAACCTCATCAAGAACGCGCAGGAGGCGGGCGGTGCGGCTGAGGCCGTGACGCTGTCGGTGCAGCCGCAGGGCGCTGGCTTTGTGCTGCGCGTGCAAGACCGCGGCCCCGGCATGAGCGAGGCCGTGCTGGCCAATGCGCTGCTGCCGTTCTATTCCACCAAGGCCGAGGGCACGGGCCTGGGCCTCACGCTCTGCCGCGAGATCATCGAAGCCCACGAGGGCCGGCTGGTGCTGGCCAACCGCGAGGGCGGCGGGCTTGAAGTGCGCATCGTGCTGCCTTGAGGGATAGAGGCGACTAGCGCGCTTTAGGCCATCCCTGGCGCGACCTCAGCCCATTTCATCAGCCCCGGGGCGGGCATCGTGCCCACCCGTGAAACAGGGCTGGCAATGCCATTCAAGGCATTGCCAAAGCCGCCGTGTGTCACCCAAACGGCGCCTTCTGCGCGTGCGTGGGCTCAATCACCGGCATCAGGTTCACCGGCAGGAAACCTGCGGGTAGCTGGCCTGAGGAGTTGGAGCCGCAGAAGTTGTCTTCGGCGTCGGCGAACTGGCCCACCACGTTGTCGACCCAGTCCGTGAGCAGCATCACTGCCTCGCCCTGCATCACGCTGCGCGCGGTGGGCGGCATCTTGATGCCGGGGTCTGTGGAGGCCACTCGGTTGACGAGAATCGACACGCCCGAGTTGCCGGCCTGGATGTCGTACACCCCGCTGTCGGCGCCCTTGCCAGCGGCGATGGGCGGCTTGCAGATGCCCTGACCGGTGCGCATCGGGTGCGTGAAGCTATCGAGCCGGAGGCCAGAGTTCTGCGCGCCGCCACCGGGGTTGTGGCAGTGGTAGCAGTTCACCTCCAGGTAGGCGCGGGCACGAAGGTGCTTGTCTTCGGCGGAATCCGCAGCCAGACCAGAGCTGCCGGGCACGTTCCACTTCGGCAGGGTTTCGAGCATGGCCGGGGTCTTGCCGGCGGGCAGGTCGAGCAGTCCGAGTGTTTGCAGGTGCGCGAGCTGGTTGACGGTGGCGCCGTTGTAGACGTTGTCGCGGTTGAGGTTGCGCACCTTCGGGCCAATGGGGGCGGTGCCGGCTTCGCGGTCGTCACCGCTGTGGCACAGCAGGCAGGCACCGGCGCTGGGAATGGAGTACTGCGCGGTGCTACCGGTGTAGCGTGGGCGCTCGCCTTCGGCGTTGCGGGCTTCCGGGTCCGCGTCTTCGTAGTTCCAGCTCACGCTTTTGGTCGCGCCTTCCAGACGCAGGTTGGCGACGCGACGGCCGTTTTCGGTGGCCCACTCGTACGAGAAGCCCACCCAGCGCGGCGCGCCGTCACGGCCCTGACGCTTGATGAGCAGGCGCGTCTCCACCACGTTCTCCGTGTCGCCATCCTTGAAGCTGAAGGTTTTGGCGATGACGGTGCCAACGGGGAAGTCCAGCGTGGCGGTGTAGCAGTCGTAGATGTTCAGCGTGGCGCAGTTCTGGCTGTCCTGGAATTTCGCCTTCTCACCCGGAGGCAGGAACAGGAAACGGCTCTTGCTGCTGTAGTCGCTGAACAGCGCCGTGTTCAGCTCGTAGGCCACGCCGCCGATGGGGTTCTTGGTGGGGTCGGTGGCATCAGCAAACAGACCGTACTGATCCAGCCGCGGGCAGTTGAAGCGGTTGAGGGCCTCGAAGTTCACCTGCCCGGCGCGCGTTGCACCGCAGACCTGCGCCAGCTGGGCTTCGGAAGGGCGCGGGTCATTTGCCGGGTTGGGCGTGTAGGTGGCGAGCACCGGCACGAACAGCGGCAGCAGGGGGGCTGCGACGATGGGGCAGTCGTTGGGCTCGGTGTTGTCGGCCAGCCGCAGGTTAGCGGGGTTGGTGGGGTCTACCGTCGAGAAATGGATGTTCGCGTAGTTGTCGGCGAGATTGCCGATGTTCTTGGTGTAGGTGTTGCCTTCGATGCACATGCCCAGCTGCGGCTTCTTCAGGCTGCCGTCGGCGTTGAACTTCCAGGCGTTGTATTTGCACTCCGGCTCGGGGTCGAACTGGTAGAGGTTGGGACGGCCGCGCTCATCGCTGCGGGCTTCGTAGCGCTCGCCGGCGGGCTCCAGCGGATTCGGTTCGGTGAGGGCCACGCCGTAGCGATCCTTGGGGATGCTGGTGCAGCCACTGGGCACGTCTTCGCCGCCATCCCAGACGATCTGAGCAGACTTGCCCAGGTTCTTGGCCTGGATGATGGTCACCAGCAAGCCGGTGTTGTTGGCCACGCAGTCCAGCGGATCGCCAATGCCTGGCAGGCCGCCGGGGCCGGTGCAGGCGCTGCGCTCGGGGTCGGGCAGCTGCGGCTCGCCGCCATTGTTGTGCAGGGTGTTGTTGTAGATGTGGATGCCTTCGGGGAAGAAATCGAAACGGTTCTGCGACTGGCCGGTGTCCACCAGACCGTAGTTGGCAATGACGATGCCGACGGTCTTGTTGTCGCGGATGTCGTTCTCGTAGATCTCGGTCTGGTCGCCGGAGAGCACCAGAATGCCGGTGCCGCTCGGCACGGCAGCCACAATGGCGCCGCGCGGTGCGAACTGCGGAATGTTGTTGTTGTAGCTGCGGTTGTGGTGCACGAGATTCTTCGCACCAAACTGCACGCGGCCCGGCAGGTCGAACACCAAAAAGCCGCCGACGTTGTCGTGCGCGTAGTTGTCGACGAACTCGGCACGGTAGGTGTTCTCGAACTCGAAGCCCGCCACGTTGTGATAGGCCTCGGTGCGGCGCACCAGGATGTCGCTGGACTGGCCCACATACACGCCGGCATCGCTGGAGCCCACGCTCACCGAGTCTTCGATCAACACCTTGTGGCAGATGACGGGGTAGAAGGCATAGGCGCCGTTACCCGCCCAGCTGGCAGGGTCGGCGTTGTAGTTGCCATAGGGTGAAACGGGATCGGAGATGCTCCAGCCCACCTTCACGTTGCGCACGGTAACGATATCGCTGCGGAAGATGCGCAGGCCGTTGCCGGGCGCGTCGTAGATGGTGAGATCGGCGACGGTGATGCCCGTCATCTGGTTGAGGTTGAAGCCGTCCTGATCGTTGCTCTGGGCAAAGCGCAGAAAGGTTTTGTCGCGCCCGGCACCCTTGATGGTGATGCCCTTCTTGCCGGTCATCACCAGGCCGTTGGCGAAATCGAACTTGCCTTCGCAGAACTGGATGGTGTCGCCTTCGTGGGCATCGAAGAAGGCGATGATGGCCTGCTTCTCGGCCTCTGGCCCTGGGCAGATGGTGGTGGTGCGGGCGCCGATGGTGCTGCCATCGCCCGGCACGGGGCTGCCGATGTTCGGCAGTTCGGAAGAGCCGCAGCTGACCAGCAGCAAGAAGCTCAAAGCCGCCAGCAGTTGCCGGGCGGGATGAAAGGCGGGGTGTGACATGGCGCGGTCTCCGTGCCCGGCGCGGTGCGCAGGGCCTCATTTGGTGTAGCCCGGCAGCGTAGCTTGCAGCCCTGCCGCAGAAGCACTGCGGCAAATGGGAAATACGGCCTACTGACTCATCCATCGGCTCCGGCAGTGCGTTGTCTGGTGGCGAGGGCGCTACAGTGCCCGCACAAAGACAGACCGGCCCCATGAGGCCGCCATAAAAGCTGGATGAGGAGATCACCATGAACAAGATGCTGCGGCTTGCTGCCGCGATGGCCGCACCCCTGCTGCTGGCGCAATGCGCCGACTCACGCCTGCCGGGCGGCGGCGTGCCCGGCGGTGCCAGCACGCTCAAATACGACGCACAGGTCACCCGCACGGCGCTCGGCATTCCGCACATCAAGTCCAACCGCGCGGATGACTTCGGCAGCATTGGCTATGGCCTGGGCTATTCCTTTGCCGAGGACAACCTCTGTGTGTTTCTGGACGACGTGGTCACCATCCGCGGCGAGCGCGCCGAGTTCTTCGGCCGCGATGGCACCTACACCATCCCCGCCAATGGCTCGACCGCCAGCAACGTCGACAGCGATTTCTTCTGGCGCTCGCTGATCACCGAAGAGGCGCTGGCGAAGCTCAAGACCGACGCAGCACCGGAAGCGAGTGCTGCGACCATCGGCTTCAAGGACGGCATCAACCGCTACATCGCCGAGCTGAAAGCCGGCGGCTTCCCCGGTCGCCACGCCGCCTGTGCGGATGGCGCCTGGCTGCGGCCGCTGGATGACGACGACATGTTCCGTCGTTATCTGCGCTTGGGCGTGCTGGCGAGCTCCTCGGTGTTCGTCAGCAACATCGCGCAGGCCGCCCCCCCGGCTGCCGGCGCCCCGGCCGCTGCCATGCCCACGCTGGCCGAAGCCAAGCAGGCCATTCAGATGGATCAGGAGAACAAGGGCCCGCTCGCCTTCTTCAACAGCGAGAAACCCTTCGGCAGCAATATGTATGCGCTGGGCAAGGAGGCCACCGCCAGCGGCGTGCCGATGGTGTTCGGCAATCCGCACTTCCCCTGGGCGGGCACCGAGCGCCTGTATGTATCGCACCTGACGGTGCCCAAGAGCACGGGCGGGGCCTTCGACATCATGGGCAGCTCGCTCTACGGCGTGCCGGCCATTCTCATCGGCTTCAACGACAAGCTGGCCTGGAGCCATACGGTATCTACCGCCTACCGTTTCACCTTCTACGAACTCACGCTGGTGCCGGGCAGCCCCACCAGCTATGTCTACGACGGCGAAGTCATGCAGATGGAAGCTGTGCCGGTGACCATCGCCGTGAAGGAAGCCGATGGCAGCATGGGCGCAGAGAGCCGCACGCTCTACAAGAGCAAGTTCGGGCCCATGCTCACGCTGAGCGTCAGCGGCGTGAATCTGCTGCCCTGGACCGCCGCCAAGGCCTACACGCTGCGCGACGCCAACTTCGAGAACACCCGGCTGATCAACCAGTTCTTCAAGTGGGATGCCGCCAACGACCTCGAAGAATTCAAGGCCCTGCATAAATCCGTGCTGGGCGTGCCCTGGGTGAATACCGTGGCCGCCGGCCCCAACAGCCGCGCCTACTACGGCGACGTGACCGTGGTGCCCAATGTTCCGGACGCCAAGGCCCAGGCCTGCGGTACCAGCGTGCAGGCGCAGGCTTTGGCCCTGGTGATGCCGGGCTTGGCCCTGCTCGATGGCTCGCGCGCCGACTGCGAGTGGGATACCGATGCCGATGCGCCTGCACCGGGTATTTTCGGCGCCGGCAATCTGCCCACGCTGGAGCGCGACGACTGGGTGCACAACTGCAACGACAGCTACTGGGTGACGAACCCCGCCGAGCCGCTCACGGGCTTCGCCAGCATCATTGGTGCCGAAGAAACCGAGCGCAGCCTGCGCACGCGCCTGTGCATGCGGCAGGTGATCGAGCGTCTCGCCGGCACCGATGGCCTGCCGGGCGACAAGTTCGACCTGGATAATCTGCAGGAGATCGTGCTGAGCAGTCGTATCTACTCGGCCGAACTGGCGCGCGACGATGTGGTGAGCCGCATCTGCGCCGTGGGCACGGTGCTCACCGCTACCGGCCCGGTGGATGTGAGCGAGGCCTGCGCGGTGCTCGAAAACTGGAGCATGCGCAACAATCTGGATGACGTCGGCGGGCACATCTGGCGCGAGTTCTTCCGCGCGGTGGCCGCCAACACCGCCGTGGTGTCGTCGGTGAGCAGCCGCCTGCGCTGGCTCACACCGTTCTCGGCCACCGACCCCGTCAACACCCCCAACACCCTGAATGTACTGAGCCCGTTGGTGCAGCAAGCGCTGGGCAATGCGGTGAACACGGTGGTGAACGCAGGCGTTGCCATGGATGCACCGCTGCGCACGCTGCAACGCTCGGGCGTGATTGGCGATAACAACGTGCCGGTCTTCGGCGGCATTGGCTCGGAGGGGGCGTTCACCATCATCACCGCGCCGCCGCTCAGCTCGGCCGGCTACCCCATCGACTACGGCAATAGTTACATCCAGACCGTCACCTGGAGCGACAACGGCCCGAACGCGAAGGTGCAGGCCGAGGGCTTCATCACCTACAGCCAGTCCACCGACCCTGCCAACCCGCATTACTTCGATTTCACCGAGGAGTACTCGGCCAAACGCTGGCACCGTTTCCCCTTCGCGGCGGCCGATGTGGCGGCGCAGAAGGTGAGCGAGCGGCGTCTGTTCGAGTAGGACGCTGCTACTGCGAACCGATTGGGGCGGCGTGGGTCTATCATCCCGCCATGCGCCGCCCCCTCCTGCACTGCCTGCTCGTACTGACCTTGCTCCTGCAAGGTGTGGGCAGTGCTTGGGCGGCATCGCGCATGGCGGCGGGTGATGTGGCGGTCGCTGCCCAACTGGCTGAGCTGCCGCCCTGTCATCAGGAGGCTGCGCAGGCCGAGCTGAATCAGGACGGCAACTGCTGCGGCACTGGCGTGTGCCATTGCGCCATGGCCTGTGCGGCCACACCGGCCCTGCCGCTGCTGGCCACCACAAGTTTGTTCCAACGCCAGGCCGAGCCGCTGGCTGAGTTGGCTGAATCTCCCTTGCATGCGGGCTACCACGGCCTGCCACTGCGGCCACCCGCGACACTCCAGAGCTGATTGCCGCGCGTCTCGCTGACTCACAGCGAGCGCCCCTGCCGACGGGCTTCTTGCCCTAAGCGGCTGCACAGAACTGGAGCACCCCATGAAGCATTCCCTTGCGGCGATCGCATGCGCTGCACTGTTGTTCGCAGGCCAGCCTGCAATGGCAAAACCCATTGCGTTTCAAAACGGCTGGACGGCAATGGCCGAGTACGGCGCCGGCACCATGACCGAGGCGCAGAGCTACTACGCGCCGCAGTACTGGTACTCGATCGGCGGCGGGCATCTGCGGATTGATGCCGACGATGGCGCTTTCTCGCGCGACATCAGCTACGTGCGCACCAACGCGTTGCTGAAGCGCTGGAACCTGCCCAAAGCGCAGGCCAACATCTTTGCCTTTGGCGGGCTCGGCCGCGCCGAAAGCAGCGATGTGCCGGGCAGTGACACGGTAGGGCAGGCCGGCCTGCAGGCGGACTACGAAACCTTGCGTGTGTATGTCTCGGCAAAAACCGAGTTTCATCACGCGACGACCTTCGACCACCGCATCGACACCCTGCAGGCGGGCTTTGCGCCGTACCCCCACCGCTACGACGGCATTGCCACCTGGCTCATCGGCCAGGCCCGCACCTACACCGGCGGCATCTACAGCGGGGTGGAGGGCGCGCTGCTGCTGCGCTTCTTCGGCGCGCGCCGCTGGGGCAGCGTCTGGTTCGAGGCCGGCCCCACCTTCGACGGCAAGTTGCAGTCGATGGTCATGTTCAATTTCTAAAGCACTCCCCTCATTTCTTCGGAGCACACCCATGTTGAAAACTCTGGCTGCACTCACTCTGTCCCTTGTCGCCACGCTCGCTTCGGCTGAGGCCAATCAATCCATCACGATGCAGGTCGATGGCCTCGTCTGTGCCTTCTGCGCCCAGGGTATCGAGAAAAAACTCGGCGCCCTGCAGGCCAGCGACGGCGTCTACGTGAACCTCGAACACGGCGTGGTGGCGATGGGCCTGAAGCCCGCGCAGGACGTGCCGGATGCCGAGTTGAAGGGCACGCTCACCGACGCCGGCTACACCGTGAAATCCATCAGCCGTTCGGCAGCGCCGCTGGCAGAGATCAAGAAGGCGCACGCCCAATGAGCGCGCCCGTGATGGATTCAGGCTTGAAGACCGGGCTGGGCGCGGCCTCGCTCTCGCTCTTGGCCAGCACCAGCACGCTGCTGTGCTGTGCGCTGCCAGCGCTGTTCGTGGCATTGGGCGCAGGAGCCGCACTGGCAGGGCTGGTGAGTGCCGCCCCCTGGCTGGTGTGGCTCTCGGCGCACAAGGCGCTCACCTTCGGCACGGCGGGCGTGCTGCTCGTCGCAGCTGGCGTGCTCCAGTGGCGAGCCCGCTCGCTGCCTTGCCCGGCGGATGCGCGCCTGGCGGCCGCCTGCGCGCGGGTGCGCAAGGCCTCGGCGGTGATCTATGTCGTCGCGGTGGGGTTCTATCTGCTCGGTGCCGGCTTCGCGTTTGTGCTGCCGCGTTTGCTGGGTTAGCCAGCGGGGGCGGCGCTGCTCAAAAGCAGCGTCGCCTTATTCGCTGGCCGCGTTCTTCTCGAGCCAGCGGATGCGCTGTTGAAACTTGCGCTGCCATTTATCGGCCAGACGCGGTGATTCGGCGACGCGGCGCAGGGCGGCAATGCCGGGCCGGTGGGCGTTCTGCACGGCCCAGAATTCAGCCAGGCTCACACTGGTCTCGGGCCGGTGCAGCCGCTCCAGGGGCTCATCGGCGGTGACCATGCCAGTGCGCAGCACGCGGTAGTACCAGCCGCAGTGGCCGGTTTCCATAATCACTTCCGTGAGCCCTTCCACCCCGTAGCGGCTGTTGATCTTGATGCAGGGCATGCGCGGCTGGCTGACTTCGATCTCCGCCTCGCCCCAGCGGTAGACATCGCCGATGTGCACGTTCTCTTCGGTGAGCCCGAAGCTGGCCATGTTCTCGCCGATGGAGCCCGGCACGAGGGCGTCTGCAATCTCGGGAAAGCGCGCAGCCCACACGGCGTAGCGCTCGGCGGGGTAGTGGTGCAGCGCCTGCTCTGGGCCGCCGTGAAAGCGCCCGTCGGCCACCTTGTCACCCTCAAGCCCTGTTTCAGTGAGCGCGACGGCGCCCCTCACCGGCAGCTTGTTCATGGCCGAGCGACGGCCATCCATCAGCTTTTGCGGACGGCCGGTGTAGATGCCGATCAGTGGGGTGGTGATCAGAAGCTCAGCTGCCACTGATCTTGACCAGGGTGCGGCCGGTCACGCTGCCGGCGATGTATTCCTCGCAGACGGTGCCGAGGTCATCGAGTGCTACGGTGCGGGTGGCGATGCGGCTCAGCAGGCCTTCGGGTTTCCAGTCGGTGCTGAGGTGCTTCCACAGCGCCAGTCGCCAGGCGCGCGGGCACTCCACCGAATGAATGCCAAGAATGGAGACGCCGCGCAGCAGGAAGGGCATGACCGTGGTGCTCAGTGTGTGCGCCTGTGCCAGACCAATGCTGGCGATGTTGCCCCAGGGCTTCACGGTGCGGGTGAGCCAGGCCAGCGTGTCGCCGCCGAGGTTGTCGACCGCGCCACCCCAGAGCGCGCCTTCCAGCGGCTTGCTGCCCATGACGACGGACTGGCGATCAATCACTTCATCGGCGCCGATGGCGTGCAGGTACTCCGCCGCTTCTGGTTTGCCGGTCAGCGCGGCGGTTTTGAAGCCATGCGCCTTGAAGATGCTCAGCGCAATGCCGCCGACGCCGCCCGTGGCGCCTGTGATGAGAATGGTGCCCATGGTGGTGTTCTGGTGGTTGTCGAGCATGCGCTGCAGCGCCAGTGCCGCCGTGAAGCCGGCGGTGCCGATGGCCATGGCTTCTTCCAGCGTGAGGCCGGCGGGCAGCGGCACCAGGGCATCGGCGGGCAGGCGCGCGTACTCGCTGTAGCCGCCATCAATCTGCTCGCCAATATTGCAGCCGGTGACCAGCACGGCATCGCCGGGCTGGTAGCGGCTGTCTTCGCTGGTCACCACATGGCCGGCGAGATCAATGCCGGGTACGCGCGGGCTGCCGCGCAGAATGCGGCCCTTGCCCGTGACGGCGAGCGCATCCTTGTAGTTGATGCCGCTGTAGGCGACACGCACCACCACATTGCCGGGCGAGAGATCGTTGAGGCTGATGGTCTCGACCACCGCGCGGTGACCGTTGTCGGCGTGAACGCGCAGCGCACGAAAAGTGGCGGGAATGGCAGCAGGCATTGTGATGGCTCCGTGGGGGTCGTTATGGTGTGCGCCCGAATCCTAACAATGCTGCGAGGCTGAGCCGATGGCGCAGTACACCAAGAACCCGCCTTTGGTTGAGGCCGATGTGCTGCGCGACCCCATTGCGCAGTTCTCCGCCTGGCTGAAAGACGCCGAGCAGGCCGGCATGATCGAGCCCACCGCCATGACGCTGGCGACGGTGGATGCCGATGGCAGGCCCTCCGCACGCGTGGTGTTGCTCAAGGGGCTGCACGAGGGCGCCCTGCATTTCTTCACCAACTACGATTCGCGCAAGGCAGCCGCGCTGGCGGCGCACCCCTTCGCGGCAGCGACCTTCTGGTGGGACCGCCTCGAACGTAGCGTGCGCTTTGAAGGGCGCGTGCAGAAGCTGAGTGCCGAAGCATCCACCGAATACTTCCACTCGCGCCCGCGCGGCTCGCAGATTGGCGCCTGGACTTCTCAGCAGTCGCAAGTGGTGGACTCGCGCACCACGCTGGATGCGCGGCTGGCGGCCAACCAGCAACGCTTTGCCGAAGGCGAGATTCCGCTACCGCCGTTCTGGGGCGGCTATGCGCTGCTGCCTGATCGCATCGAGTTCTGGCAGGGCCGCGACAACCGCCTGCACGACCGTTTGTGCTTTCTGCGCCACGCTGAGCAGTGGCAGTTACAGCGGCTGGAACCGTAAGCGCGCGAGTCAGTCTCTGCGTTCAGGCGGCGAGGCGCAGACCGTAGAGCTGCCCTTGGATGTCGAGCAACTGCCGGCTCAGGCTTGAGGCCGATTGCGCCCGTGCATACAGATAGCCTTGCTGGCGCGGGCAGCCCATTTCGGCCAGCAGTCGCGCCTGTTGCTGTGTTTCCACACCCTCGGCGACCACGCCAAGATTCAGCTCGTGCGCCATGCTGAGAATGGCGCCCACCAGCTGGCGTGCGCGACGGCTGTGGGGCAGTTCGGCGACGAAGCTGCGGTCGATCTTGACGTTGTCGATGGGGAAGCGCTGCAAGTACGACAGCGAGGAATAGCCCGTGCCGAAGTCGTCCAGGCTCAAGGTGACGCCGAGGCACTTGAGCACCTGCAGCACCTGTAGCGCCTGCTCCGGGTTTTCCACCATCGCGGTTTCGGTCAGCTCCACAGTCACGCGCGCGGGATCCAGTTGTGAGTGGCGCAGGGCTTCGGCCAGACGCTCGACGAAGCCTGCGTTGAGTTCGCGCGCCGACAAATTGATGGAGACGCCGCGAGGGTCGCCGGCGGCACTCCAGCGCGCGGCATCGGCACAGATCTGCGGCAGCAGCGCGCTGGTGAGGGCTTCGATCATGCCCATGTCTTCGGCCACCGGGATGAACTCGGCGGGTGAAACCAGGCCACGCTGCGGATGCTGCCAGCGGGCCAGTGCCTCCACGCCGCGGATATCGCCCGTGGTGAGATCGACGATGGGTTCGTAGTGCGGCACAAACTCGCCCGCCGCGAGGCCACGACGGATTTCAGCCACCACACCGGCCGTGCGCTGGGCGCGCTGGGCCAGTTCGGGGTCGGCAAAGCGCAGATGCTCGCTGCCATCGCTGCGCGCCAGGGCCAGCGCGGCCTCGGCAGCAATCATCAGCGTGGGCACGTCTTGACCATCCTGCGGGAACAAGGCGATGCCGGCGCGTACATCGAGGGTGAGCAGGTGGCCATCGAGCGTCAGCGGGGCGGCCAGTTGCTGGCGAATGCGGGCAATGGCCTGCTCGGCCAGCGGGCGCGATGCCACCGCCGGGTGCGGCAGGCTGAGTGCCAGCGCGTAGCGATCGGCCTGCAGGCGGGCAATGCCAATGGCCTGCGGCAGAGCGACTTTCAGCCGGAGCGCTGCCTGCTGGAGGGCGCGATCGCCGATGCTCACGCCGTAAGCATGGTTGAGATGACGGAAGCGCTTGAGGTCGAGAATGAGCAACGCAAGGTGTGTGGAAGATGTCGAGCAGTGAACCAGCGCCTGACCCAGTGCCAGTTCCAGACCCTTGCGGTTGGCCAGGCCGGTCAGTGCAGATCGGAAGAGCGTCGTGTAGGGAAAGA
>CAMTXV010000208.1:0-5880 GCA_947085665.1 uncultured Sinobacteraceae bacterium
CCGACGTCCCCCCGCGTTGAGTAGCAGTTGTGTTTAGAGCCCAGGGTTGATGGTAATTGCCTTGTTTGCCAGTTGCTTTGCGTAAGCGGCGGGCGTGAGCCCGCCGAGTCCTTTCTTCGGTCTTTCCTCGTTGTATTCCCGCGTCCAGGCCCGGATCACTGCCTTGGCATGCAGCAGGCTGGTGAACCACTGATCGTTCAAGCACTCGTCGCGAAAGCGGCCATTGAAGGATTCGACGTAGGCGTTCTGGTTTGGCTTGCCAGGGTCAATGAGTCGTAGTGCAACGCCGTTGCGATGTGCCCAGGTCAGCATGGCCTTGCCGGTGAACTCCTTGCCGTTATCGGTCCGAATGACGGCGGGCTTGCCTCGTCTGCTACAGACCTCGTCCAAGAGACGCGTGAGGTGCTCGCCGCCAATCGCATGCTCGGGGATGACGGCCACAGCTTCGTGCGTGGCGTCATCGACGATGGTCAGACACTTGAGCACGCGGCCTGAAGCGATGCGGTCAAAGACGAAGTCCATTGACCACACTTCATCGGCAGCACCCGGACGGATCAGAGGCTGCCGATCGCCCGGCTGGATCTTCTTGCGGCGACGGCGCCGCACCTGCAGCTTCTCCAGCGCATACAGCCGATCCACCCGCTTCTGATTGATGCAGTGTCCGGCCTGCCGCAGCTTCAGGCAGATCATCTCGGCGCCGTAGCGCTTGTGTCGCTGGGCGAGTGCAACGATCTGCTCGCGCAGTGCCGTATTGCGATCGGGAGCAGGCTCGTAGCGCAGGGCAGAGGCACTCATGGCAACAACGCGCAGCGCGTGCCGCTCGGTCAGACCATGGCTTTGCATCATCCGCACCACCTCGCGACGAGCCGGTGCGGTCACCACTTTTTTCGAAGCACTTCTCGTGTGACTTCGACCTCCAGCATTGATTCGGCCAGCAGCTTCTTCAGGCGGGTGTTTTCAATCTCCAGCGCTTTGAGGCGCTTGGCGTCAGCGACGTCCATGCCGCCGAACTTGCTCCGCCAGAGGTAGTAGCTGGCTTCCGAGAAGCCGTGCCGGCGGCACAGGTCCTTCACAGGCATCCCAGCGTCGGCTTCCTTCAGAAACCCAATGATCTGCTCTTCGGTAAATCGCTTCTTCACGTCCAATCTCCTTGCTCATGGGATTGGACTCCAAACGCCAGCGCTACTCAAAATCGGGGGAACGTCGTCTCGAATGTTCTTCCCAACGAAAGAGGGCACGCCGCAGGGCGGACCGATTTCTCCGACGTTGGCAAACCTCGCACTAGACGGACTGGAGCCAGCCTTGGCGGCACGATTCACCCCGAAACCAAGGTTTATGACAGAACTGAAAGTGCATCTGGTGCGGTATGCGGATGACTTTGTGATTACCGGCAAATCGAAAGAGTTGCTCGAAAACGAAGTCAGGCCGTTCGTCGAATCATTTCTCGCCGAACGGGGTCTTGAGCTTTCATCTGAGAAGACTTTGGTCACGCATGTCGATGAGGGCTTCGATTTCCTCGGGCAGAACGTACGCAAGTACGGCGGCAAACTGCTCATCAAACCGGCAGCCAAAAACGTGAAAGCGTTCGAGGCCAAGATGAAGGAAACCATCAAAGGGCAGCCCAACATGAAACCGGTAGACCTCATCAGTCTGCTCAACCCCATCATTAGGGGGTGGGCGCAGTATCACCGGCACATTGTTGCCAAGCAGGCCTTTTCCACGATGGACCACAGGATTTATCGCCACCTCTGGTTATGGGCACGACGGAGACACCCAAAGAAATCGCATGGTTGGATCAAGGAGAAGTATTTCCGGTCCGTTGGCACACGCAATTGGGTTTTTTCTGGACGTACCTATGCAACGCCGGAAGAGCCGCAGTGGCGGAGGCTGTTACAGGCCTCGGATGTCGCCATTGCCCGGCATGCAAAGATCAAATCGGCAGCGAACCCCTTCGACCAACAGTGGCGTGAGTATTTCGAGGACCGTAAACGGCATCGGATGCGTCGCAGACTCGAAGATCGCAAGCGGCTGAAATGGTTGTGGGAGAAGCAAAACGGGCTCTGCCCGCGCTGCGGCCAACTCTTGGAGGCAGACCAGCGGTGGCACGTCCACCACCTGATCGAACGCCAACATGGGGGCAATGACACGCGGGAAAACCTCGCAATGCTTCACCCGGTCTGTCACCAGCAGACGCATCATCCGAAGGCTGCAATTCTTTGGTAACATCGAATTGCGTTAGGTGTAAAGCCTTCTATGGGCCTTGGTTGCCGATTCCTCAGAAATGAGGGGTTATTCAAGGCTTGAGCCGGATGCGAGGAAACTCGCAAGTCCGGTTCTAAGAGGGGCGGGGGCCAGCAATTGCCCTCGCCTACTCGACTAGGAACCAAACCTATTGCACTCCATGAAGTATCTGGAGTCGCTTTAAGCCGGTCGCCGGTGTTTGTAGGCCGCGATGCTAACAAACCACCCGGCACTCCGATTTTTGAAAAGTGCTTGTCGTCGATGCGAAGTGACCCGCGAAACCGCGGTCTGCCACGCTCAAACCGCAAGCGTTGAGTCCCACCCCAGCGTCGCCCCAAGAGCGGACGCCCTTGATGAAAACCCTCCTCCAACACAGTTTCGACGCGCTCTGGCAACTTTGCCGGTCGCTCGCGTCCCTGCTGTGCCTGCTACCGCCGCAGACGCTCCCGCGCCTGCAGCCCGCGCCCGTGCGAGCTTTTGCCCGCACGCCGCGCCGCAGTGACGAGTCCAGAGTGTTCAGCACGGCATCCCGCCCGTCGTGGTCGCACGCACCACCAGAAAGAACACACCATGAAACGTATTCTCATCAATGCCACCCAGCCGGAAGAGCTGCGGGTCGCCATCGTCGATGGCCAGAAATTAATTGACCTCGACATCGAAACCGCTGCCCGCGAGCAGCGCAAGTCGAATGTCTACAAAGGCAAAATCACCCGGGTAGAACCCTCGCTCGAAGCCTGCTTCGTCGAATATGGCGCCGAGCGCCACGGCTTTCTGCCGCTGAAGGAAATCCACAAGAGCTACTACAAGGCCGGTGCGCCGAACAGCTCACCGAACATGAAGGAACTCGTGGCCGAAGGCACCGAGATCATCGTGCAGGTGGAGAAGGAAGAGCGCGGCAACAAGGGCGCGGCACTCACCACCTATGTGAGCCTGGCAGGCCGCTATCTGGTGCTGATGCCCAACAACCCCAAGGCCGGTGGCATCAGCCGTCGTGCCGAAGGCGAGGCCCGCGAGGAAACCCGCGAAGCCCTTGATGCGCTGGTGTTGCCGCAGGGCATGGGCGTGATCGTGCGCAGCAACGGCATTGGCCGCACCGCCGAAGAGCTGCAGTGGGACTGCAACTACCTTGCTGAAATCTGGAAGGCCGTGACCGACGCCGTGGCCAAGAAGCCCGCGCCGTTCCTGGTCTACCAGGAGAACAACATCGTGCTGCGCGCGCTGCGCGACTACCTGCGTCCCGACATTGGCGAGGTCTGGGTGGATGACCCCGAGACCTACCAGCAGGCGCGCGAGCAGATGGAGGCCACCATGCCGGCCGACCTGCCCAAGCTCAAGCTCTACAAGGACGAAGTGCCCTTGTTCAGCCGCTACCAGGTCGAGAGCCAGATCGAGGCCGCGCACGAATCCACCATCAAGCTGCCCTCCGGCGGTTCGATCGTGATCGACCACACCGAAGCACTCACCGCCATCGACATCAACTCGGCCAAGAGCACGGGCGGCGGCGGCATTGAAGAAACCGCCTTCCGCACCAACCTCGAAGCCGCCGACGAAATCGGCCGTCAGCTGCGCCTGCGCGACCTGGGCGGCCTGGTAGTCATCGACTTCATCGACATGGAGTCGAACAAGAACCAGCGCGAAGTGGAGCGCCGTCTTGAGAAGATGGTGGAGATGGATCGCGCCCGCATCCAGCTCGGCAAGATCTCGAAGTTCGGCCTGCTCGAACTCAGCCGCCAGCGCCTGCGCCCCACGCTGGTCGAACACACCCAGATCACCTGCCCGCGCTGCTCCGGTCTGGGCCACATCCGCTCGGTGGAATCCCTCGCCCTGTCGATCCTGCGTCTGATCGAAGAAGAGGCCATGAAGGACAAGACCGCCCGCGTGGTCGCCCAGGTTCCGGTCGATACCGGCACCTTCCTGCTTAACGAAAAGCGCGGCAAGCTCAGCGAGATCGAGAAGACCTACAAGGTCGCGGTCACCCTGGTGCCCAACGAAACCCTCGACTCGCCGCACTTCCACATCGCCCGCATCAAGGGCGAGCACGTGATGGAAGCCGGCAACAGTGCCGCCAGCCACAAGATTGCCGTTGACTACAAGGCCGATGAGCGTCTCTCGATGCCCATCGTCACCGTCGCCGCCGGCAAGCCGCTGTCGCAGGCTGCGGTGCAGGGCATCCTGCCCTCCACACCGCCGCCGGTCGTGGTGCAGGCCCCTGCCCCTGTGGTGGCCGCCCCCGCACCCGTGGTCATGATGCAGCCGGTGGTCACCGTCAAGGACGGCTTCTGGGCGCGTCTCGCCTATGTGTTCGGCTTTGGCGCCAAGCCGGTGAAGCAGCCGGCCCGAGACGGCAAGCGTGAAGAGCGCGGCCCGAATGCGGCTGGTGGCCGTCGCGATGAGCGCGGCAATCGCCCCGGTGGCCGCGATGCGCAGGGCAACGAGCCCCGCCGCGACGGCAAGCGCGATGGTCAGCGCAACGATCAGCAGCGCCGTGATGGCCGTCCGCCGCAAGGTGGTCAGCCGCAGAACGGCCAGCGCCGCGACGGCCGCCCCCAGGGCGAGGGCCGCAACGAGCAGCCGCGCAACAACGAACCCCGCAACGATCAGCAGCGCCGTGACGGCCGTCCGCCGCAGGCTGCCGCGCTGGCGGCAGATGCCGGCGCCGCACCGCGTCCGCAGGGCCAGGGCCGCCCCGAGCGTCAGGACGGTGGTCGCCCTGAGCGTCAAGACGGCGCCCGCACCGAGCGCAACGACGGTGGCCGTCCGCCCCGTCAGGAGCGCGCACCGCGTCCGGAAGGCCAGACCGGCCAGCCGGTTGAGGGTGGTCGCCCGCCGCGCGATGGCGGTCGCCCGCCCCGCGCGCTGCCCGAGGCTGCTGCCGCACTGCCAGTGACCACCGATGCGGTGATGCCGCCGCTGGCCGATGCACCTACCACCGCTTTCATGCCGGGCCTGCTCAGCGGCACGGTCGCGATGGACGAACTGCCGGCAGCGCCACTGGTCACCGCCGGCGAAGCCATGGTTGATGAGGCTTCAGAAGCCGAACCCAATGCGACAGAAGGCGATGAAGAAGGCGGCGCCACCCCCGGCGGTCGCAGCCTGCGCGGTCGTCGCAACCGCCGCCGCCGCGGTGGTCGTGGTCGCGATAGCCAGACCCAGACGGCCGAAGGCAGCACCGAAACCACCGACGACGCCACAGGCGAAGCGGCCAGCGAAGAGAACAGCGAGAGCGGAGCGGTGATGGAGCCGACGGCTGCCATCGTGCAGCCGGCACCCGCCCCGGTGCCTACTCCGGCACCTGCCCCCTTCGTACAGGCCGTGGCAGCGCCGGTGGTGCAGCCGGCTTTCGTGCCCAGCGCCGCCATTCTGCAGGCCGCCATGGATACCCCGGCGGGTCGTCCGCGCGCCGCGCCGGTGGCCGCTGTGGTGGAAGCCGCACCCAGCGAAACGGCTGAGCCTGTCGCGCCTGCGGCATCGGTGATCGTGGCCCGTGCGGAGGAAGTGAGCGGTGATCGCATGCCGCGCCTGCTGGCCAGCGGTGATGGCGATCTGGAAGCCGACGCCCCGCAGATGATCAGCGAGAGCACTCCCCTGGCGGCATCCGCCCCGAGGGACTTCGCACCGCGTCTGATCATCTCCGGTGAC
>CAMTXV010000209.1:0-14907 GCA_947085665.1 uncultured Sinobacteraceae bacterium
CAAGATCAGCCATGGCCGCAGCCAGCACCTCCGGGCTGGCGTTGCAGCTCACGCCCTCCTCGCCGGGTGCGGGACCATCTTCAGCCCCGGCGATGAACGACGCGCCCAGCGCGCCCATGCAGGTGCGCTTGGGCTCGGCATCGAGTTCGGGCGGGTGCTGCAAGCCCGCCAGCACCGCCGGGTCGGTCACCGTGAGGCTGCTGATGGGCACATTGAAGAAGCGCACGTCGACCGGGCCCGACAGCACCGCGCCAGCGGCGTAGAGGTCCAGCGCCTTGGCCAGCTGCTTGGTGCCGGAGATGGCGTTGCTTTCGTACTCGTCGGCACCGCCGCCGCGCGTGGGGTCGGGATAGGGGCGCTCGCGGATGAAAAGGTTCGGCGAGGCATCGCCCTCGTCAGCCTGCGCGAAGGCGGCCACGAAGCGGTCACTGCCATCGGTGGGGGCGTCGTAGCGGCTGCGCATGATTCTCTCGAAGCCGAGCGCGGCGAAGCCCTTGATGTCGCCGCTCACCAGCGTGGCGTCTTCGCCGATCACCGTGGGGTGCACGCCAAACCAGTTGAAGCTGCCCACCGCGCTGCCGTTACCGCGCACCAGGTTGAGTTGCACCATGCGCTTGTTGGTGTCCACCGGCTCGCCACGCGCGTTCAAAAAAGCGCGGCGCTCGGCCTCGCTGTTCAGGTCGAAGGCCACCTTCGAGCGGTTGATGTTGGTGTTGAGCAACTCGCCGCTGGCCAGCCGGATGGGCGCGGTTTCCGGGTGCGCCTCGATATTGGCGTGGGCGAGCTGGATGGACCGCACCATGCCCTCGACGATGGTCTGCAGCACCAGTGCATCGAAACCGTAGTGAAAAAGATTGCCGCCATCGTCGTGCGAGTAGCCGGCCGGGCCCTGATGGGTGTGGGTGGCCGAGAGCATCACCTTCTCGGCGGGGTAGTGCGCGGCCAGCACCGGATCGGCGGCGATGCCTGCCAGCACGCCGGAGCGCACCGAGGGCCATAGCAGGCCGATGTCGGCGCTCACCATCAGCACCCGCTCGCCATTGCAGGGCGATTCGATCACGAAAGCGCGCGAGTACTGCCGCGTGTGCAGGCCGCTCAGAATCTGGAACAGGTTCTCCCAGCCCATGCCGCCGGTGTTGGCGACCACGCCGGTGATGTCGTAGCGGCCACTCCCGAAGCGGTACTGGGTATTGCCCTGGCAGGGGCCGGCAGGCTGCGCGCCCGCGCGCACCGGCATTTCCAGCCGGCCAGGGGCGTCGAGTCCTTCGCCCACGGCGAGGAAGGGACTTTGCTTCACACACTGGGCGAGCACTGGCTCTGCCACTGGCGGCAGCGCCGCACCGCTGCCGATGGCGCCAGCCCGCTGGGAATCGCCACAGGCGGCGAGCGCGGTGGTGAGGGCCATGGCCAGAGCAAGCTTCAAGGGGTGGTGCCGCATGCGGGAGTGTCCTTTCATCGCAATTTCAAGCAACTGTTTTTACCGCTGTGATGGCCCGGGCCAAGCTGCCATATTCGTTTGCAGAGTACGCGCCAGCCGTCGCGGCGCGCAGCGGTAAATGCAGCCCGTCGAAACCCTTGCAGCAGGAGCCCTGATGTCCGAGTCCATGCCCAATATCCAGCGTCGCCGCGTACTCAAGGCGGGCCTTGCGGCCGGTGCGGCGCTCAGCCTGCCGCAGCTCGCCAGCTGTAGCGAAGCGCCAGAGCCCAAGCCCGGTGATGCGGCCTGGCGCAATTGGTCGGGCGGGCAGCAGTCGCGGCCCGCGGCCTGGCTGAATCCTGCGGACGAAACCGAGCTGATTGCCCAGCTGCAATCGGCCAAGGGCAGCGTACGGGTGACGGGTGCGAGCCATAGCTTCAGCGCGCTGTGCAACACCGACGACACGCTGTTTTCGCTCGACCGCCTCAGCGGCGTGGTGCGCCACGACCCCAGCAGCTTGCAGGCTACGCTCTGGGCCGGCACCCGCCTACGCGATCTGGGCGAGCCGCTGTGGGCGCTGGGCCAGGCTTTCACCAACCAGGGTGATGTCAATCCGCAGTCGGTGGGCGGCGCCTGCGGCACCAGCACGCACGGTACGGGGGTGACGCTGGGCTCGTTCTCGTCGATGGTGCGCGGCCTGCGACTGGTGACGCCCGAGGGCGAGGTGATCGAGGCCGATGCCGAGCGCAATGCGGATGTCTTCCGCGCGGCCAGCACCTCGCTGGGCGCACTCGGCATCGTCACCCAGCTCACCTTGCAAAACCGCGCCACCTACAAGCTCGCCGAAAACGAGTTCATGGAAGACCTCGACACCGTGCTGGGCAAGATCGACCAGTACGCCGCCAGCAACCGCCACTTCGAGTTCTGGTGCTTCTTCGAGTCGAAGGGCGCCATCGTGAAGCTGCTGAATGAAACCGACGCGCCGGATACGCCGCCCGCCAGTTTCGAGCTGCCCGTGAGCCACATTCTCGATCTCGCCTCGCATATCGCCCACAACGTGGGCGGCATGGATGGCCCCATGCAGCGCATGCTCACCACGCTGTACACGCCGGTGCAGCGCGTGGGCCGCGCCTACAACATCTACCCCAGCGCGCGGGAGTCGCGCTTCAATGAGATGGAGTACGAGGTGCCAGCCGCGAAAGGGCCGGAGTGTCTGAAGGAGATTCTCGAAACGGTGCAGAAGGCGGGTATTCGCACCCTGTTTCCGCTGGAATACCGCTATGTGGCCGCCGACGACTGCTGGCTGTCGCCCATGCAGGGCCGCGCCACCGCCGCCATCTCGGTGCACCAGCACCATTCGGTGGACTACCGCGAGCTGTTTGATCTCGTGGAGCCGATCTTCTGGAAGTACGAAGGTCGCCCGCACTGGGGCAAGCTGCACACGCTCGATGCCGCGCGCCTCGCCGCGCTGTACCCGCATTGGGACGACTACCAGCAGGTGCGCCAACGACTGGACCCCAAGGGACGGATGCTCAATGCGCATCTCAAGAAGATATTGGTGACAGCATGAGCGACCCGACCCGCGAAGCGTGCTCGGCGCGGTTGCTGTCGAACCCCCGAAGCGCGCGCTCAGCCAGGCATCAACACGATTTGCAGGGGGTTGCATGAGCGACCCGACCCGCGAAGCGTGCTCGGCGCGGTTGCTGTCGAACCCCCGAAGCGCGCGCTCAGCCAGGCATCAACACGATTTGCAGGAGGTTGCATGAAGCGTCGAAACGTCTTGCTGGGCCTTGGCGCACTCGCCATTGGCGGCGGCCTGTACGCCCGCCCGCGCGACCAGGGCGCGCCCTATAACGACTACTTCGCTGCACTCAACGCCGAGCTGAAAGCCAAGGGCCCGATGAGGCCCAGCATGGTGATCGACCTCGACGCACTCGACCACAACATCGATACCGTGGTGGCCTCAGTGGCCAAGGTGCCGGGTCGGCACTTTCGCGTGGTGGAAAAATCGCTGCCCTCGCCGAAGTTGCTCGAATACATCGGCAAGCGCGCCAACACGCAGCGGCTGATGTCCTTCCACCAGCCCTTCCTCAACCACGATGCGCTGCTGTTCCCGGAAGCGGACATCCTCATCGGCAAGCCCTTGCCGGTGCGCTCGGCAGCGCTCTTCTACCAGACCCATCAGGGCACCTTCGACCCCGCGCGCCAGCTGCAATGGCTGATCGACACACCGGCTCGCGCGGCCGAGTACCTGGCGCTGACCAAGGGGCTGGGCACATCGCTCAATCTCAACATCGAACTGGATGTGGGCCTGCATCGTGGCGGGGTTGCCGACATGGCAACGCTCAGCGAAATCCTCAAGCTCATCGAGGCCAATCCCGCGCAGATGCGCTTTGCCGGCTTCATGGGCTACGACCCTTTCGTGGCGCTGTTGCCGGGCGTGCTCGGCTCGCACGAAGAGCTGCTGTCGAAGGTGATGACGCAGTACCAATTGGCGGTAGACCACACGCGGCGCGAGCACGGCGCACTGTGGCGCGAGGGCCTCACGCTCAACACCGCCGGCAGCCCCACCTACCAGCTGCACGAGCGGGAAACGCTGAGCAACGACATCTCGGTGGGCACGGGCCTGCTGAAGCCCAGCCACTACGACCTCGCCACGCTCGCCAACCACCAACCCGCCGCCTTCATCGCCACACCGGTGCTCAAGGCCACCGGGCCAGTGAACATTCCGGGGCTCGATGCCAAGTCGAAAGTGTTCTCCTGGTGGGATGTGAACCAGCGCGAGACGTATTTCCTGTACGGCGGCTACTGGATGGCCGACTACGAATCGCCGAAGGGTTTGCAGATCAACGGCATCTACGGCCGCAGCAGCAATCAGGAGATCGTCAACGCCTCGGCGGCAGCGGGCCTGAAGGTGAACGACCAGGTTTTTCTGCGTCCTCAGCAGGTGGAGAGCGTGCTCTTGCAGTTTGGCGATCTCATCGCCGTGCGGGGCGGGAAGATTGCGGATAGCTGGCCGGTGTTTAGCTGAAAGCCAGCTCCCGGCTTGCCGCGCAATGCGGGCTACGGGGGCCGTCTCAGCGGTGACCCAAAGGCTGGCGCGCGATGGCCCAGGCCTCCACCCGTGCAGCACCTGCGGCCTTGCAGGCGCGCGCCAACTCTTCAAGCGTCGCGCCCGTGGTCATCACATCGTCGATGAGAGTGAGGTGCTGCCCGGCCACGCGCGGCGACACCACGAACGCGCCCTTGAGATTGCGCCGCCGCTCGATGGCGGTCTGGCCGATCTGGTCCGCTGTGGCGCGCGGGCGCACCGCGGCGGTGGCGTCCACGGCCAGGTGCAACTCGCGGCCAATGACCTGCGCCAGCAGCAGTGACTGGTTGTAGCCCCGCCACCACTGCCGCCGCCAGTGCAGCGGTACGGGAATCAGCAGGGTGGGCGGGCTGCCGCCGCGGGCCTGCCAGCGCCGGGCGAAGGCACGACCCAGCAGCTGGCCTTGGCCGAAATGCGCGCGGTACTTGAGCGCGTGGATGCCCTGCTGCACCGGGCTCGCCAGCACGAAGGCGGCAAAGGCGGCATCGAAGGCGCGTGGCCTGCGCTGGCAGGCGGCACAAGGGAGCCCCAGCGGCGAGGGCAGGGCGCAGCCGGGACAGGCGGGTGCATTGCCGGGCAACGCCTCAGCGCAGGGTGCACACAGCAGAGCGCCGGGCGTGGCAGCGCCGCAGAGCGTGCAGGTTTCCGGCAAGAGAGCCGTGCCGAGACGCCG
Organism: uncultured Sinobacteraceae bacterium; assembly: GCA_947085665.1. Lineage (GTDB taxonomy): Bacteria > Pseudomonadota > Gammaproteobacteria > Nevskiales > Nevskiaceae > Stagnimonas. Next base: position 5,182 of record CAMTXV010000209.1, read on the forward strand.
TCCGTAAACCGTGAGACGTGAAATCAAGTTGACAGCCTCCCCCCGGCTTCAGAACACTGCACGCGCTTTCTCCCCCAGGCCTTGCCGCCGGAGCGGGCTCGAACCATCCACAGGGACAGTACCAATGGCCGCCGACTCAGGTTTTGACACGCCGCACGACATTCGCAGCAACTGGACCAAGCCCGAGGTGGAGGCGCTGTTCGCGCTGCCCTTCAACGACCTGCTGTTCCGCGCGCATTCGCTGCACCGCCGCTATCACCAGCCCAACACGGTGCAGCTCTCGACACTGCTGTCGATCAAGACCGGCGCCTGCCCCGAGGACTGCGCCTACTGCCCGCAGTCGGTGCGCTTCGAGACGGGCCTGAAGAAAGAGCCGCTGATGGATGTGGACGCCGTGCTGGTGGCCGCGCAGGAAGCAAAAGACAACGGTGCGACCCGCTTCTGCATGGGCGCTGCCTGGCGCTCGCCGAAAGACCGTGACCTCGACCGCGTGGAAGCCATGGTGCGCGGCGTGAAGGCGATGGGCCTCGAAACCTGCCTGACGCTCGGCATGTTGCAGCCCGCGCAGGCTGGTCGCCTGGCTGATGCCGGGCTCGACTACTACAACCACAACCTCGATACCTCGCCAGAGTTCTACGGCAAGATCATTTCCACCCGCACTTACGAAGATCGCCTCGACACCCTGAAGAACGTGCGCGCGGCGGGCGTGAAGGTGTGCTCGGGCGGCATCGTTGGCATGGGCGAAACCGAAACCGATCGCGCGGGCCTCTTGCACCAGCTGGCGAGTCTCGAAGTGCACCCGGAGAGCGTGCCGATCAATGATCTGGTGCAGGTGGGCGGCACGCCGCTGAAAGGTGTTGCGCCGCTGTCGCCCATCGAGTTCGTGCGCACCATCGCGGTGGCGCGCGTGCTGATGCCCAAGAGCCATGTGCGCCTCTCGGCCGGCCGCACGGCGATGAGCGACGAAACCCAGGCGCTGGCCTTCTTTGCCGGGGCCAACTCGATTTTCTACGGCGAGAAGCTGCTCACCACCAGCAACCCGCAGAACGAGAAGGATCGCGCGCTCTTGCAGCAGCTTGGCATCCGCACCGAGGGCGCCGCAGCTCCCAGCCGCTGCGGCTGAGCACCCCGTGCTGCGCTGGCTGGCCCTTCTGTTTGCCGCGCTCGCCACGCTGGAACTCAGCACCCTGCACAGCCTGCAAGTGCTGGACTGGCGCCTGCAAGATGCCCTCGTGCGTCAGCACGCGCGCAGCGCCGAGCCAGACCCAGACATCGTCATCATCGACATCGACGAGGCGAGTCTGGCCCGCATGCAGGAGCTGGCCGGCAGCTGGCCCTGGCCGCGTGCCACCCATGCGGAGCTGCTGACCGGGCTGGCAAGGCAGCAGCCGCGCGCCATCGTCTTTGATCTGCTGTTCACCGATGCCGACCGCTTTCGCCCCGAGAGCGATGCGGCTTTTATCGAGGCGCTGCGCGCCACGCCCAATGTGTACCTGCCCATGCTCACGCTCGAAGGCGATGCACGCGCGGGCCTGAAGCTGGCTGATCTCGCCACGCCACTGGGCCTCACCGCCAGCGCCAACGCCAAGCCCGAAGCCCGCGCGCTGCTGCTGCCGCCGGCCGCGGTGCCGCCAGAGCTGTGGCGCACCGGCATCATCAATTTCATCGAGGATCACGACGGCATCGGCCGTCGGTATCCGCTGGCACAGCAGCATGAAGGCTGGCGCATTCCCTCGCTGCCGGCGCGGGTGGCGAGTGATCTCGGCATGACCGTGACCGGCGACACGCTGCTGCTGGACTGGCGCGGCGGCCAGGGCTTCCACCACGTTTCCTACGTCGACATCTTCGAAGACTTCGCGCGGCAGCAAGCGCAGCGTGCGCCGGATGAGTTCCGCAACAAGATTGTGGTCATTGGCACTGCCGCTGCGGGCCTGAAAGACCTGCGCGCGACGCCGCTCGGCAGCCTGTATCCCGGTGTGGAGATTCTCGCCACCGCCATCGACAACCTGACGAACGGTCGCGCCCTGCAGCGCATCTCGCCGCTGGTGGTGATTGCAGTGGCCTGGCTGCTGCTGGCGGCGCTGTGGGCCTTGTTTGCAGCACAGGTGCAGGCGGTGGCCATTGCCGCAGGCCTGGCGCTGGCCAGTGCGGCGCTGGCCGCTGCGGCCTGGCTGCTGCTACGACAGGGCTGGCTGCTGGCCATCGTCACCCCGCTGGTGTTTGCCTGGCTCTTCTATGTGGTGGCGGCCGTGCAGGGCTTCTTGCAGGAGCGCGCCACGCGCCGCCATGCGGTGCAGCTGTTCGGCCGCTTTCTCAACCCCAATGTGGTGGCGCGCATCGTCGAGCGCGGCGAGACGATCGAATCCCTGAGCGGGCAGACGCGGCAGATCAGCGTGCTGTTCTCCGACATCCGTGGCTTCACCAGCCTGTCGGAAACCCGCCCGCCGCAGGAAGTGGTGCAGCTGCTCAACCGCTACTTTTCGCTGCAAGTGGCGGTGGTGTTCAAGCACGGCGGCACGCTCGACAAATTCATTGGCGATTGCATCATGGCCTTCTGGGGTGCTCCGCTCGACGACGCCGACCACGCCCTGCATGCGGTGGCCTGCGCACTGGAAATGGAGCAGGTGCTGAAAGACTTTCGCACCGAGCTGGGTGCGGAGGGGCAGCACTTTGATGTCGGCATCGGCATTCACAGCGGCAGCGCGGTGGTGGGCTTCATCGGCGCCGAGCAGAAGCTCGACTACACCGCCATTGGCGACACCGTGAATCTCGCCAGTCGTATCGAAGGACTCACCAAGGACAAGGCGCGCATTCTGGTTTCTGCCGAAACCGCCGCGGCTTGTGGTGCGGCCTATGCTTTCGCCCCGCACGGTGCACACGCCGCCAAGGGCCGTGCCCAGCCGGTGGAGCTGTGGGAACCTCGCGCGCAGGGCAGCGCCGATGCATTGCCGTTGCAACACCACAACGAATATCAGGGAGCTTCAATATGAAACGCTTAGGGATGCTGTGCGGCATCGGTGCCAGCGCACTGCTGCTGGCGCTGCCAGAGACCGCGCTGGCGGCGAAGAAGAAGTCATCGAAGCCTGCCGCCGAAGCGGCTGCTGCGCCCAGCGCGCCCGAGATGGCGCAGGTGATTCGCGAAACACCGCTGCGCAGCGAGCCCTTCACCGATGCCGAGGCCGTGCACACGCTGGCCGCCAACACGCCGGTGCAGCTGCTGCTGCGACAGGGCGCGTGGGTACAGGTGAAGGTGCAGACCGCGGCCGGGGAGTCCCAGGGCTGGCTGCGCCTGCTGGTGCTGCGCACGGCGGCGCCCGCTGCGGCCAGTGGGGCCACCGGCTTGCAGCAGGCCATCAACGTGGCGCGCACCGGTGCCAGCGGCAACACCGTGGCCACCGGCGTGCGCGGACTCTCGAAGGAGGACATCACCCAGGCCACGCCGAATCTGGCAGAGCTGGAAAAGCTGGGCCGCTTTGCCACGGATGAAACCCAGGCGCGCGCCTTTGCCGCCAGCCTGCCACTGACCACGGCTGAAGTGCCGTTTCTTGAGAAGGGAGACGAGTGATGCCGAACACCATGATCAAGACCGGCGGCATGGCGGCTGCACTGCTGCTGGCCAGCGGAGTGGCCACTGCGCAGTTCGACTGGAAGAAAACCCTGGGCGAGCTGAAGTCGCAGGCTGGCGATGTGGCGAAGACGCTCACGGGCCGCAGCGAAGAGCAGGAGCAGAAGCTGGGCAGCCAGTGGGCCGCCACCCTGCTGGGCGCGGCCCCGCTGGTGGATGACGCGGCCCTGCAGGCCTACGTCAACCAGGTGGGCCGGTGGCTGGCGCTGCACAGCGAGCGGCCCCAACTGGCCTGGCGCTTCGGCGTGATCGACTCGCCCAATATCAACGCCTTCGCCACGCCGGGCGGCTTCGTGCTGATCACCCGCGGGTTGATGACGCAGCTGAAGGACGAGGCCGAGCTGGCCGGCGTGCTGGCGCACGAGATTGCCCATGTGGTGAAGAAGCACCACCTCAACGCCATCCTCAAGGCGCAAGGCGCTGACCTGGGCGCCGAGCTGCTCGGCAAGTACGCCGACAACAAGCTGGGTGCGGGCGAGGTCACCGACAAGGTGGTGGGGGGCTTGAAGGAAGTTTCGCTGCGCGGCCTCGACAAGGGCGACGAGTACCAGGCCGACCGCATGGCGCTGGTGCTGGCCGCACGCGCCGGCTACGACCCCTTTGGCCTGCCGCGCGTGCTGCAGAAACTCGAAACCCTGAGCGCGCAGGACGGCAAACTGGCGCTGCTGTTCGAGACTCATCCCACGCCGCTGGCGCGGCTGGATGCGCTGGAGCTGGCCGCTGGTGAAAAGCTCGATGCCTTCGCCCTGCAGGCCGCTGCTGCCGAGCGCTTTGCCGCCACGGTGAAAATCCGCTGATGGACGGCACCGTGCCTGCGGCAGAGAGTCCGCTCGACGCACGGCTGGCTGCCGAGCTGGCGCAGCTGCGACAGCGCGATCTCTATCGCCGTCGGCGCGTGGTCGATGGCGGCCATGGCGCGCAGATCGTGGTGGAGGGGCAGCACTGCCTCAATTTCTGCTCCAACGACTATCTGGGCCTGGCCGGCGATGCGCGGGTGGCCGCTGCTGCCGCAAGCGCCCTGCAGCACGGCACTGGAAGTGGGGCGGCGGCGCTGGTATCGGGCTACAACCGCGAGCATCAGCTGCTGGAAGAAGCGCTGGCTGCCGCCGTGCAGCGGCCCCGGGCGCTGCTGTTTTCCAGCGGCTGGGCCGCCAACCTCGGTGTGCTGCGCGCGCTGCTGGGGCGGGGTGATCGCCTGATTGCCGATGAACTCAACCATGCCTCGCTGATTGACGGCGGCCGGCTGAGCGGGGCTCACGCCGTGCGGGTGTCCCACGCTGACGTCGCCGGTTTTGCCAGCGCGCTGGCCAGCCCCTTTGCGGGCCAGACGCTGCTCGCCACCGACAGCATCTTCAGCATGGATGGTGATCTTGCGGCCATCCCCCAACTGGCGACGCTTTGCAGCGAGCACGGCGCAGCGCTGCTGGTGGACGATGCCCACGGCTTCGGCGTGCTGGGTGGTGGGCGCGGCGTGCTGCATGAGGGCCAGACCGGGCCGCTGACGGCAGACATCTATATGGCGGGCTTTGGCAAGGCGCTGGGTACGGCGGGCGCCTTCGTGGCCGGCAGCGAGGCCTTGATCGAATACCTGATTCAGCGGGCGCGCACCTTCGTCTTTTCCACCGCACCGCCGCCAGCGCTCGCCGCCGCCAGTCGCGCTGCGCTGGCACTGGTGCTGGGTGCCGAGGGTGACGAGCGCCGCGCTCATCTGGAAGCCGTCATCGCGCGCTTTCGTCAGGGTTGCGCGCAGCGGGGTATTGCCTTGTCGCCCTCCAGCACTGCCATTCAGCCCCTCGTGCTGGGCGCCGAGGCGCGGGCGCTGGCGGTGTCTAAGGCGCTGTTCGAGCGCGGCTACTGGGTGGCGGCTATCCGCCCGCCCACCGTGCCACCGGGCACGGCGCGGCTGCGCATCACCCTCACGGCCGCCCATGCCGAGTCCGAGGTGGATGGCCTGGTCGACGCCCTGGGTGCAGCGCTGCGCGAAGTGGGCGCACAGAGATGAGCCAGACCCTGTTCATCACCGGCACCGATACCGATGCCGGCAAGACCGTGGTGAGCGTGGCCCTGCTGCGGGCGCTGGCCGCCGCCGGGATGCCGGCTTGCGGCTTCAAGCCCGTGGCCTCGGGAGCCGAACTTCATGGCGGTGTACTAGCCAATGCCGATGCGCTGGCATTGCACACCGCCTCTGCGGCGGGTGCGAGCCTGGACGAGATCAACCCGGTGCTGTTCGAGCCCGCCATTGCTCCGCATCTGGCGGCGATCAGGGTGGGCCAGCGCATCGACCCTGCGGTGCTGTCGCAGGCGCATGCCCTGCTGGCGCGGCGGTTTCCGGTGGTGGTGGCCGAGGGGGCGGGCGGCTGGCTCACGCCCTTGAATGACACGCTATTGCTGGGCGACTGGGTGGCCGCCCAGCGCTGGCCGGTGCTGCTCGTGGTGCGGATGAAGCTGGGCTGCCTCAACCATGCGCTGCTGACCGCCGAGGCGATCCAGCATCGGGGCGTGACCCTGGCGGGCTGGGTGGCGAACGACCCGCAAGGCGCTGGTGCGGAGTGCCAGGGCATGATCGAAACGCTGAGCGCCCGGCTGGGCGCGCCGCTTTGGGTGCAGCGGGCGTTCGAGCCCGCCCCGGCCGAGGTATTGCCCCAGCTGCTGGCCTGCTGAAATCCACCGAAACTCTTGGACGGAAGCCCTCCGCTGCACTAAACTCGCGCGGCTGTGGGCGCCGGTATGTTCCGGTCTTCCAGATGAGTCGTCAGACCCGTGTCAGACACCCAGATCGTGATTGGTCCCAATGCTTCGCTCAGCGTCGCACAGGCGCGCGGGGTGATGCTGGCGATGACGGCAGTGGCAATGACGGTGGCATTGGGTTTTGCGCTGATGGGTTTCTGGCCCATCGTGCCGTTCGCGGGGCTGGAAATCGCTGCACTGGGGGCTGCGCTGTGGGTTTTGCTGCGGCGTAACCGTTACCGCGAGGTGCTTGGTTTTGGTGGTGATCGGGTCACAGTGGGTTTTGGGTGGATGGGGCAGGGTGCCGCCGCCGAGGTGGACTGGCCCCGGTGCTTCACCCGGGTGGTGCTGGAGGCTTCTGCGACGCGCAATGGCCACAACCGCCTGTATTTGACGAGTTCTGGACAGCGGATCGCCATTGGCCGCTGTCTGACGGATGCAGAGCGTGAAGCCCTGCATGCGCGCATCAAAAGTTTGTTGCCGCCAGTCTGGTCCGCCAGTCTGGTGGAGGTGCCGGGCGAGGGTCCGGCACAACGGTCGGCCTCAAGGGCCGGCAGCACCTAGGTTCCCAAATTGGAGGTAGAGAGGCATGTTCAAGTCTGATTTGATGGCGCGCACGGCAGCCACGGCGGCGATGCTGCTGGCGAGCGGCGCGGCTTTTGCCGAACAGGCGCGTTCTGAATACAACATGCCCCCGGGCGTGACCGAAATCAGCCGCGAGGTCTATGGCCTGCACAACGCCGTTCTGGTGGTGATGTGCGTCATCGCCGTGCTGGTGTTCGGCGCCATGTTCTATTCCATTTTTGCGCACCGCCGCAGCAAGAACCCGAAGCCGGCCGATTTCCACGAGTCGGTGGCGGTCGAGATCGCCTGGACCATCATTCCCTTCTTCATCCTGATCGGCCTCGCCATTCCGGCCGCCGGCACCCTGATCAAGATGGAAGACACCCGCAATGCCGAGCTGACCGTGAAGGTCACGGGTTTTCAGTGGGGCTGGAAATATGAATACGTGGGTGAAGACTACGAGTTCGTCAGCATGCTGGCCGCCGACAGCAACAAGGCCCGCCAGCTGGGCAGCGGCATCGACCCCAAGAGCGTGCCGAACTACCTCTGGGAAGTGACCAACCCCCTGGTGCTGCCAGTGGGCCAGAAGGTGCGCTTCCTCATCACCGCGCAGGACGTGATTCACGCCTGGTGGGTGCATGACCTGGCGGTGAAGAAGGATGCCATCCCCGGCTACATCAACGAAGCCTGGACCAAGATCGACGAGGCCGGCACTTTCCATGGCGTGTGCGCCGAGCTGTGTGGCCGTGACCACGGCTTCATGCCCATCGTCGTGAAGGCGCTGCCCGAAACCGAGTTCAAGACCTGGCTCGCCCAGAAGAAGGGTGTGGATGTGGCCGCCCTCGGCAAGGCGCCCCCGGTTGCCGAAACCGAGCCCGTGGCCACCACCACCGAAACCGCGCCAGCGCCGGTTGAAGTGGCCGCTGCGGCAGTCGCCTCCGAGCCTGCCAAGGACCTCGGCAAGGATGAGCTGATGGTCAACGGCAAGAAGGTGTACGAGACCAACTGCGCGGCCTGCCACCAGGCCAGCGGCGCGGGTCTGCCACCTAACTTCCCCTCGCTCATCGGTTCAAAGGTAGTGACTGGCCCAGCCCTGGCGCACGCCCAGCACACCATCAAGGGCAAGGGCCTGATGCCGCCGTTCGGCAACCTTTCCGATGCCGACATGGCCGCCGTGTTGACCTACCAGCGCAACAGCTGGGGCAACAAGGCCTCGGTAGTGCAGCCGGCTGAAGTCGCCGCTGCCCGCAAGTAATTCTTAAGTTTTTATCTTCAGGAGTAACGCCATGGCCACTGCACACGCGCACGACGCTCACGGACACGACGATCACCACCATGGCCCCGAGAAGGGGATCATGCGCTGGATCAAAACCACCAACCACAAAGACCTCGGTACGCTGTACCTCGTCTTTGCATTCACCATGTTCTTCATCGGCGGCTTGATGTCGCTGGTGATTCGCGCCGAGCTGTTCCAGCCCGGCCTGCAGTTCGTGGATCCGGAGTTCTTCAACTCCATGACCACGCTGCATGCGCTGGTGATGATCTTCGGCGGTGTGATGCCGGCCTTTACGGGCCTTGCGAACTGGATGGTGCCGATGATGATCGGTGCGGGCGATCTGGCCCTGCCGCGCGTCAACAACTGGGGTTTCTGGATTCTGCCCTTTGCCTTTGCACTCCTGCTCTCCACCCTGTTCATGCCGGGCGGTGCGCCGGCCGGTGGCTGGACGATGTACCCGCCGCTGGTGCTGCAGACGGGTGATGCCTTCCCCTTCCTGATCTTCGCCATCCACCTGATGGGTATCTCGTCGATCACGGGTGCGATCAACGTGGTGGTGACCATCCTCAATATGCGCGCTCCCGGCATGACGCTGCTGAAGATGCCGCTGTTCGTGTGGACCTGGCTGATCACGGCGTATCTCTTGATCGCCACCATGCCAGTGCTGGCGGGTGCGGTGACCATGCTGCTCACCGACAAGTACTTCGGCACCAGCTTCTTTACCGCCAGCGGCGGCGGCGACCCGGTGATGTTCCAGCACATCTTCTGGTTCTTCGGCCACCCCGAGGTCTACATCCTCATCCTGCCGGCCTTCGGCATTGTCAGCACCATCATCCCCACCTTCGCGCGCAAGCCGCTATTTGGCTACGACTCGATGGTCTACGCCACCGCCTCCATCGGCTTCCTGAGCTTCATTGTCTGGGCGCACCACATGTTCACGGTGGGCATGCCCCTGGCGGCTGAGTTGTTCTTCATGTTCTCGACGATGCTGATCGCCGTGCCCACGGGCGTGAAGGTGTTCAACTGGGTGGCGACGATGTGGAAGGGCTCGATGACCTTCGAAACGCCCATGCTGTTCGCGCTCGGGTTCGTTTTCCTGTTCACCGTCGGCGGATTCTCTGGCCTGATGCTCGCCATCACCCCGGTGGACTTCCAGTACCACGATACCTACTTCGTGGTCGCCCACTTCCACTACGTGCTGGTGCCGGGCGCGGTGTTCTCCATCATCGCCGCCGTCTATTACTGGATGCCCAAGTGGTCGGGCGTGATGTACAACGAATTCCTCGGCAAGCTGCACTTCTGGCTGTCGGCGATCTTCATCAATGTCACCTTCTTCCCGCAGCACTTCCTGGGACTCGCCGGCATGCAGCGCCGCGTGCCGGACTACAACGTGATGTTCTCGGACTTCAACGTGGTGTCTTCGGTGGGTGCGTTTGCCTTCTTCATCGCGCAGTTCATCTTCATCGGCAACATGCTGTATTGCAAGTTCGCCAAGCGCACTGAGATCGGAAGAGCACACGTCTGAACTCCAGTC
>CAMTXV010000210.1:0-10624 GCA_947085665.1 uncultured Sinobacteraceae bacterium
CGGTGCCGGCGTGTTTCGCGAGGCCGCACGCGCGGGTGTATCCGTGCTGCTCGTCGAGGCACGTGACTACGCCAGCGGCACTTCGTCGTGGTCATCGAAGCTCGTGCATGGCGGCCTGCGCTATTTGCAGAGCGGCGAATGGCGGCTCACGGCAGAGTCCGTGCGCGAGCGCCAGCGGCTGATGCGCGAAGCGCCTGATCTCGTCGAGCGCCTCGATTTTCTGCTGCCCTTCTACCAGGGCGGAAAGCCCTCGCGCGGCCTCGTGCGGCTGGGCCTGTGGCTCTATGACCGCTTCGCCAGCGACCGCGCGGCGCGCTCGCAGAGCCTTGATGTTGCGGCCAGCCTGCGTCGTGTGCCGGAGCTTGCACCAACCCATCTGGTCGGCGCGCTGGCCTACCAGGATGCCCGTACCGATGACTGTCGGCTGGTATGGCGCTTGATCGCACAGGGCATGCGGGATGGCGGCACCGCGCTCAACTATGTGCGCGTCGAGCAGCTATTGCAGAGTGCCGAGCGCGTGCGCGGTGTGGCCCTCCGCGATGCCGAAGACGGCTGCACGCGCGAAATCGAAGCGACGGTGGTGATCAACGCCGCAGGCGTGTGGGCCGGCAGCCTGCCGCAGCAGCCAGCGGGTGCGCCCAAGCTCAGGCCGCTGCGCGGCTCACATCTGGTGTTTCCACATGCGGCTCTGCCGGTGCCCTGCGCAGTCAGCTTCTTTCACCCCCGCGACCGGCGCCCGGTGGTTGCCTACCCCTGGCAGGGCGCGACCCTGCTCGGCACCACCGATCTGGATCACGGTGACGACCTGTGGAATCCCCGCATGAGTGCGGCAGAGGCCGACTATCTGCTCGAGGCTATCAATGGCCTCATGCCCTCGCTGCAACTCACTTCGGCGCAGGCGCTCAGCAGCTTCGCCGGCGTGCGTCCGGTAGTGGACGACGGCAGCAGCAAGCCTTCGTCGGCCTCGCGCGAATCGGCGCAGTGGAGTTCGCCGGGCTTCGTGGGCATCACGGGCGGCAAGCTCACCACCTTCCGGGTGACCGCACGGCAGGTGCTGGCCGCAGCCGCAAAAGAGCTACCGCAACTCAAGCTGGCCGCAGAGACGGCACCGCTGTTCGACCAGCAAGCCCAGGAATCGCCATCGCTGGCCCCCACCATCCAGCAGCTCGCCGCACGCACCGGCGATTCGGTGTTGCACCTCGACGACCTGCTGCTGCGCCGCACGCGCGCAGGCCTGGTGCTGCCGCACTTCGCCGAAGCGCTGATCGAGCCCACCTTGCAGGCCTGCCGCAATACGCTGGGCTGGGATGACGCCCGCTGTGCCGCCGAAGCCATTCGTTATCGCGCGCAGATGCAGGCGCAGCACCGCGTGCCCGGCGCGGCATAGACTTCCCCTGCATCCATGCGCCGGAGAGCGCCTTGCCCCAGACACCGCTCACCCAGTTGCTCGCGATTGACGTTGGCACGCAAAGCACGCGGGCCATCGTGTTCGATGCTTCAGGCGCGCTGCTGGCCAAGATGCAGGTGGCTCACGAGCCCGTGCACACCGCGCCGCAGCCGGGTTGGGCCGAGCAAGACCCAGAGCTGTACTGGCGCGCCGTAGTCACCGCCTGCCAGGGGCTGTGGACGCAAGGCATAAAGCCCGCAGACATCGCAGGCCTGGCCCTCACCACGCAGCGCGCGACCATGATCAGTTGCGATCTCCAGGGTCAGCCGCTGCGTCCCGCCATCGTCTGGCTCGACCAGCGCGAGTGCAGTGAGCCGCCACGAATGTCGGCGAAGTGGCGCCTGGGCTTTGCACTGGCGGGAGCCACCCCGCTGATCCGCCACGCGCAGCGCCAGGCCGAGTGCAACTGGCTCGCGCAGCACGAGCCTGCGCTGTGGCGTGACACCGCCAAGTTCCTGTTTCTCTCGGGCTGGCTCTGCCACCGGCTCACGGGCGAGTTTGTCGACTCCACTGGCTCGCAGGTGGGCTATGTGCCCTTCGACTACAAGACTCAGCAGTGGGCCGCTCCCAGCGATTTCAAATGGCAGGCCTTCAGCATCACCCGCGATCAGCTGCCGCGCCTGGTGGCACCCGGACAACTCATGGGCATGCTCACGACAGCGGCCGCCGAAGCACTCGGCCTGCCGTCGCAGCTGCCGGTGATTGCCGCCGGGGCCGACAAGGCCTGCGAGGTGCTGGGTTGCGGTGCCACCGAGCCGCGCACCGGGCAGCTCAGCTTCGGCACCAGCGCCACCATCAACACCACACAGCCGCGCTACCTTGAAGTGCAGCGATTGCTGCCGGCGTACCCGGCCGCCGTGACCGGCGCCTGGAACACCGAGATCCAGATCAACCGTGGCTTCTGGATGGTGAGCTGGTTCAAGCGCGAGTTCGCGCACCGCGAAACAGCGCTGGCTGCCGAGCGTGGCGTGGCGGTGGAATCGCTCTTCGATGATCTGGTGCGCTCGGTGCCGCCCGGTGCGCAGGGGCTCACCCTGCAACCCTACTGGAGCCCCGGTGTGCGCGACCCTGGCCCCGAGGCCAAGGGCGCGATCATCGGCTTTGGTGACGTGCATACCCGCGCGCATTTCTACCGCGCCATTCTCGAAGGCCTGGTGTACGGCCTGCGCGCGGGCCGCGAGCAGATTGAAGCGAAAACTGGCGAGCGCATTGATCGTCTGGTGGTGGGAGGTGGTGGTAGCCAGAGCGATGCGGCGATGCAGATCACCGCAGACATCTTCAACCTCGTGGCCGAGCGGCCCGCCATTTACGAAACCTCTGCGCTGGGTGCGGCCATCAACTGCGCAGTGGGCCTGGGCCTGCACAAGGATCACCGCAGTGCCGTGGCCGTCATGTGCAAACCGGGTCAGCAGTTCACCCCCAATGCACCAGCAGCGGCGGTATATGACGCGCTGTACCGCGGTGTTTACCGCGAGCTGTATCCCCGCCTCAAGCCGCTGTACCAGCGCATTCGAGCCATCACCGGCTACCCCGCATAAAGACTCGCCGTTCAGTTTTCAGGCGTGGCGCTGACTCATAAAAATAACGACCGCTTCACCTGATCTTCACCGCGCAGCAACAAATCGCCCCCAGCCTGCACGTCACGTTTTCGACGTTCAAACCCAAGGGATTTTCATGCGCCTGACTGCTCTCGCTTTGCGCCGTTTTATTGCTTCTCTAGCGGTTGTGATTTCGGGAATGTGCGTCTCACAGACCGCTTTTTCGCAAGCGATCTTCATTAACGAAATTCACTACGACAACGCTGGTGGCGATGTTGGGGAAGCGATCGAAATCGCAGGGCCATCAGGCACAGACGCATCAATACTCACGATCGTTCCCTACAACGGCAGCGGTGGGGCTAGTTACACGCCGGCAGGTGCCTTTTCCGGAAGTATCCCGAATCAGCAAAACGGCTTCGGAACACTCTCAGTCAGCATCTCTGGATTGCAGAACGGATCTCCGGACGGCATCGCACTAGTTCGCAATGGAAATGAGGTTCTTCAATTCCTTTGCTACGAAGGTACCTTCGTGGCCACCAACGGCCCAGCCAACGGAATGACTTGTACTGATATTGGTGTGAGTGAAAACGGTAGCGGGGCAGTGGGTAATTCACTACGACTCACTGGATCCGGAACTACCTATTCCGCATTTACTTGGCAGGCGGAAGCCCCGAACACTTTCGGTGCGGTGAACACTGACCAGACATTTACAAGCGGCGCCCCCGCAGGCACCAGCTTCACCATCAACGACGTGATGCTCGCCGAAGGCAACAGCGGCACGACCAGTTTCGTCTTCACCGTCACCAAGACCGGCCCTGACGCTGCCAGCGTCAGCTATGCCACTGCCGATGGCAGTGCCACGCAGCCCGGCGACTACAGCAGCACCAGCGGTACGCTGAGCTTCGCGGCCTCAGACACGACGATGACCATCACGGTGCCGGTTGTTGGCGACGTGGAACCCGAGGCCAACGAAACCTTCACGGTGATGCTCACAAGCCCTACGGGGGGAGCAACGCTGGCCGATGCCAGCGGCACCGGCACCATCAGCAACGATGACGCGGCGGCCGGTATGGCCTGCGGTGACCCCGCCACACTCATCAGCGCGGTGCAGGGCAATGGCGCCACCACTCCAATGAACAATGCCAGCGTGCAGATCGAAGGCATTGTGGTGGGTGACTTCCAGGGCGCTACCGGCCTGAAGGGTTTCTTCGTGCAAGAGGAAGATGCCCAGGCCGATGCGAGCGCGCTGACTTCCGAAGGCATCTTCATTTTCGAGAACAGCGCTGCACCTGCCAGCGTCAGTGTGGGTGACCGCGTGCGGGTGATGGGCATGGCCATGGAAAGCTTCGGCCAGACCGTGATCGGCGGCCCCACCACCACGCTCTGCGCCTCAGGCGAGCCTTTGCCGAGCGTCGTCGATGTGAGTCTGCCCTTTGCCACGGTTGATTTTCCGGAGCGCTTTGAAGGCATGCGCGTGCGCCTGCCGCAGCAGCTGTTCGTTACCGACAACTTCACGCTTGGCCGCTTCGGCGAAGTGGTGCTGTCGTCCGGCGACCGTCTGGTGAACCCCACGCAGAACAACGCACCTGGCGCGCCGGCCATCGCCGCGCTCGCCGCCAACAACCTCAACAAGATTCTGATCGACGACGGCAGCGAAACGCAGAACCGCGACCCGATCAAATATCCGGGCACTGGCCTCACCGCACTGAACACGCTGCGCGGTGGTGACACCGTGATGGGCATTGAAGGTGTGATGAGCTTTGGCTTCAGCACCTACCGCGTGCAGCCCACGACCAACCCGGTATTTGTAGCCAGCAACCCGCGTGAGGCCATGCCGCCGCTGCCAGGCGCCGCTGGCAGCTTCCGCGTGGCTAGCTTCAACGTACTCAACTACTTCAATGGGCCGAGCTTCCCCACCTCGCGCGGTGCCGATACGGCTGCCGAGTTCACCCGTCAGCGCGACAAGATCATTGCCGCCATGACGGCCATGCGTGCCGACGTGATTGGTCTAATCGAAATCGAGAACGACAGCTTTGCTGCCGATAGCGCCCTGGCCGATCTCGTCAACGGCCTCAACGCCGCAGCGCCTTCGGGAACGACCTACGCCTATGTCACGCCGGCAGCGGCTGATCTGGACGGCACCAAGATCGGCGGCGACGAAATCAAGGTGAGCTTCATCTACCGCACCCAAACCGCGCAGCTGGTGGGCGGTGCGAAGATTCTGGATAGCAGCGTTGATTCCGATTTCATCGACACCTGCAACCGTCCGGCACTGGCGCAAACCTTCCAGCAAATGGGCAGCACGCTGAAGTTCACGGCGGTAGTGAATCACTTCAAGTCCAAGGGCTCGCCTTGCGCAGTGCTCAATGATGCCGATACGGGCGACGGGCAGGGCAATGCCAACACCGCGCGCACCCGCGCCGCAGAGGCCCTGCGCGACTGGCTGGCCACTGACCCCACGGGCAGCAACGACCCCGACTTTCTCATCCTGGGTGATCTCAACGCCTACGCCAAGGAAGATCCAATCCGCACGCTGGAAACGGCCGGCTACATCAACCTGGCGGCGCGCGATTCTCTCAACGGCGCGCCGGTGCTGAGCTATCCCTTCGATGACCAGTGGGGCACGCTCGACTACGCACTGGCAAACACCACGCTCGCATCGCAGGTGGTCAAGGCGGTGGAGTGGACCATCAACGGCGCCGAGCCGATAGCGCTCGATTACAACGTGGAGTTCAAGAGCGCGGGACAGGTGACCACGCTCTACAGCCCGGATGCCTTCCGCTCCTCCGATCACGACCCGGTGGTGGTTGAAATGGCCGTGCCCGCCTGCGAAGCCGGCACGCTCAGCTTCAAGAACGCGCCGTATGCCGTGACCGAAACCAATGCCAGCTTCCTGCTCAATGTAATGGTGTCGCGCACTGGCGGCAGCTGTGGCGCGGTGGCGGTCACTGCGGCCTCCAGCAGCGGCACCACCGGCGCTGCGGCCACGGCGGGCAGCGATTACGAGGCCGTGAATGCCACGCTGAACTGGGCGGATGGAGACACCGCCGACAAGACCCTGACGGTCACCATTCTCGGCGACACCCTTGAAGAGATGAGCGAGATGTTCGGCCTGGGCCTTGCGGGCGCCACCAATGGCGCCGCCGCGGGTGCAGCCACCACCGTCACCATTGCCGATGACGACGCAGCCGCTCCGGTGGTGATATCCATCGCGCCGGTCAGCAGCCCCACCAATGCGGCGTCTGCCAGCTTCACCGTCAGCTTCAGCCGCTCGGTGACAGGTGTCGATGCCAGCGATTTCACGTTGGCAGCGACGGGCCTCACGGGTACCAGCATCAGCAGTGTGATGGGCAGCGGCGCCAGCTATACGGTGATGGTCAGCACCGGCACGGGCAGCGGCAGCCTGCGGCTTGATCTGGTGGATGACGACAGCATCGTTTCGGCCGAGAACAAGCCCCTGGGCGGCGCTGGCGCCGGCAACGGCAGCTTCACCGGCCAGACGCTGGCAGTGGATCGCAGCGGCCCCACGGTGATGCTGGAGCAGGCCGCAGCACAGGCTGATCCGGCCAGCACCACGCCCATCCGCTTCTCGGTGGTGTTCAGCGAAATGGTGACGGGCTTCGATGCCAGCGATGTGCTGGTGAGCGGCAGTGCTTTCGCCAGCGGCGCCGTGCCTGCGGTTTCGGTCACGGGCAGCGGCAGCAGCTACGAAGTGGCCGTGAGCGGCATGAGCGGCAGCGGCACGGTGGTGGCCAGCGTGCGCGAAGCCGCGGTGAGCGATGCCGCCGGCAACCCGAGCGCCGCCAGCAGCAGCACCGACAACACAGTGAGCTTCAATGGAGGTGCGGCGCCCACGGTGCAGTGGAGTCTCGCCACCCAAACCGTCGGTGAGGCCGTGGGCACGCTCACGGCCACCGTCACCCTGAGTGCGGCGAACCCCACCCAGACCGTGACGGTGGACTACACCACCGTGAACGGCAGTGCCGTCGCCGGCCCCGGCGGCGACTACACCAGCAGCAGCGGCACGCTCAGCTTTGCGGCAGGTGAAACCTCCAAAGCGGTTTTGGTGAGCATCACCGACGATGCACAGTCCGAAGGCGATGAAAGCTTCACGCTGGTGCTGAGCAACCCGGTGAATGCGGGTCTTGGGGCAACTGCGTCGCAGACCATCACCCTCAGCGACAACGAGGCTCAGCCTTCCGTGAGCCTGAGCCTGGCCCCGGCAAGCTTCAGCGAGAACGGTGGCAGCGCCACGGTGACGGCCACGCTGAGCGTGGCCAGCAGCCAGCCGGTCACGGTGAGTCTGGGCAGCAACGGTTCGGCACAGCTCGATGCAGATTTCACCGCGCCCGTCAGCCTCGTGATTGCCGCCGGCAGCCTGAGTGCCACCGGCACGGTCGCGGCACTGCAAGACGCGGTGTTCGAAGGCGATGAAACCGTCACGCTCAATATCACCGCCGTGCAGGGCGCCGCGATGGGTGCCAGCACCAGCGCCACAGCCACCCTGGCCGACGACGAGACGCAGCCCACGGTCACCTTGTCGATCGCGCCGTCCAGCATCAGCGAGGCGGCTGGGCGTGCCACTGTCACTGCCAGCCTGAGCGGGCCAAGCACCCAGCTGGTGAGTGTCAATCTCGGATTTGGCGGCACCGCGACGGGCGCAGACTTCACCGCCGCGCAGAGCATCACCATCGCCGCCGGTGACACCGCCGCCAGCATCGATCTGGTGGCCAGCGACGATGCGCTGGTGGAAGGCGATGAGTCGGTGGAGCTGAGCATCAACAGCGCCAGCAATGCCGAAGTGGGGAGCCCGATGTCGGCCACGGTGGTGATCGCCGACAACGACGCCGCGCCCACGCCGCCGTCGGGTCCGGTACCGCGCGTGAGCCTCACGGCCGCCAGCAGCCTCATTGCCGAAACCGGCGGCAGCACCACGCTCACCGCAACACTATCCGCAGTTGCCACCCAGCCGGTGACGGTGACGCTGGGCTATGCCGGCACCGCCAGCAGTGCTGATTTCAGTGGTCCGACCACACTGGTGATCGCAGCCGGTGCCACCACCGGGTCGGCACTGCTGACCGCCGTGGGCGATGCGCTGGATGAAGGCGACGAATCCGTGGTGGTGAGCATCCGCAGCGTGAGCGAGGGCGCTGCACTGGGCAGCCCCAGCAGCGCCAGTCTGGTGATCAACGACGATGACGAAGCCTCGCGCGTGAGCTTGGCCGCTGCCACGCTGACGGCAGCGGAAACCGATGGCTCCATCAACGTGCGCTTGCAGCTCTCGGTGGCCAGTGGCCGCGAGGTGAGCGTGCCCTTGCTCTTCAGCGGCAGCGCCACGCGTGTGGACGACTACGTGCCCTCAGCCGCCCGCGTGGTGTTCGCGCCCGGTCAAACCAGCGCCAGCATCAATGTGGTGTTGCAGACCGATTCGCTCCGCGAAGGCAACGAGACCGTGACGATCAGCCTCGGCCGGCCGGTAAATGCCGAGCTGGGCAGCCTCACCAGCACGCAGCTCACCATCACCGATGTGGTGCAGGGGCCGGTTTCGGGCCCGGTGCAGCAGATGACCATCGCCGACAACGGCAGTCGTGCGGTGGCCGTGGGCATTAACGCCGGCAGTCTCATCCGCGCGGCAGCGGTGGCAGCACCGGCAGCAGCGCCGGTGGCGGGTAATGGCATGCGCTACGACAACGGATTCTTCGCCTTCGACATTGAGGGCCTCACGCCGGGCGCAGCGGTGACGCTCACGCTGACACTGCCGGCTGATGCGCGCCCCACCAGCTATCTCAAGTGCGTGCGCGGCAGCTGTGCCACTTACGGCCGCGCGGTGATCAACGCCAACGTGGTGACGCTGACGCTGGTGGACGGCGGTGATGGCGACGACGACGGCCTGGCCAATGGCGTGATCCGCGATCCCGGTGCGCCGGTCACTCAGGTGAGCAGCTCCGCAGGCGGTAATGGCGGCGGCGGTGGTCTGGGTGGCGGCCTGCTGTTGGCGCTGGCGGCGATGGCGACGATGCGCCGCCGTTTGCTGCGGCGCTGAGGAGCGGCACTGCGCGCTCAGCGCAGGTTCTTTTGCACCACTCGCCCCCGGAAAGGCCTGCCTTTCCGGGGGCGAGTCGCGTACGATGCGCGCCGCCAGAACCGAACACAGTGCCCGCCATGGATATCTCAACCGCCCCCCAGTTTTCCGCCGTCTATGCCGAGGCGGCCATCGCCTTTCTCGAAACCGAGATTCCCCAGGCCGTGCTTTGGTACGACGACGAGGAGCGCTGGGATTTCCGCCCCGCCGATGAAGAGATCGAGCCCTCGCTGGTGGCCTTTGTGCTGCAGGATGGCTGGGACGGCCAGCTGACGCTCGATGCCACCACCGATGTGGACGATGACGACTACAACTCCATCGAGCTGCGCGACGAGATCGAACTGCAGATGATGGACGAGGGCGTGGCCAAGGCCCTGATCGAGAATTTGAGCGAGCACCGCGACCGTCTTGCCGACGGCGACGAACACGACGAAAAGTCGGACTACGAGGAGAGAGATGATGCCGAGGGGGATTCCTAGCGGATCGCTGCACCAGGCTGCTGCTGGCGCCTGGACACAACTGGTCAGCGGTTCGCAGCGGCTGGCCGGCTTCGGCGATGCGCGCGTGCAGGTGGCCCCCGGTTCGCTGGCGGCGCTGAGCCGCATCGGTGACGAGCAACCGCCCGAGACGGCAGGGCTGACGCAGGCGAAGATCGACAAGATCGTGTCGGATCTCGAGGGCCTGTATCGCAGCGGCGCACACCCTGGCGTGCAGTTCAGCCTGCGCAAGGGCGGCAAGCTGGTGCTCAACCGCGCGCTGGGCCATGCCCGCGGCAATGCGCCGGCCGATGCGCGCGACGCCGACAAGCTGGTGATGACGCCGGAAACCCCGGTGTGCCTGTTCTCGGCTTCAAAGGCCGTCACTGCCATCCTCACCCACAAGCTGGCGGAAGAGGGCGGCATCGATCTCGACGCCCCCGTGGCGCGCTACTGGCCGGCCTTTGGCCGCAAGGGCAAGGCGCTGATCACCGTGCGCGATGTGCTGAGCCACCGCGCCGGCATCCCCGGTATCGAGCTGGACAAGGCCGACCGCGCGGTGGAGCGCCTCAACGACTGGGAGTGGATCTGCGACCGCATTGCCAACAGCAAGGTGGGGCGCCTGCGCATGGTGGCCTACCACGCCATCACCGGCGGCTTCGTGCTGGGCGAGATCATCCAGCGGGTCACGGGCAAGTCCATCGTCGACTACCACGAAGAGAAGCTGCGCAAGCCGCTGGGCATGAAGCACTTCACCTACGGTCTGCCCGCACAGTACCGCAGCGTGGCAGCCGAGAACGCCGTGGCCGGCATGCCGGTGCTGTTTCCCATTGCCCCCGTGGTGCAGCGCGCGCTCATCGTGCCCTTCAATGAGGTGGTGACGGCCAGCAACACCGATGCCTTCATGGATGCGGTGATTCCCGCCGGCAACATCTACGCCACGGCGGAGGAAACCAGCCGCTTCTTCCAGATGCTGCTCGATGGCGGTGTCTACAACGGCAAGGCGATCCTCAAGAACGAGACCATCGCCCGCGCGGTGAAGCCGGTGGGCTACCCGATCCCCGATGCGACCCTGAAGATC
>CAMTXV010000211.1:0-9409 GCA_947085665.1 uncultured Sinobacteraceae bacterium
CGGTAGTCGAGCACCGAGGGCGTTTCGCCATGGGTATTGGCGTGGCCGAAGTAGGTGATGATTTCGCGGCCCGGCCACACCAGGAGGTCTGGATTCGCCCGCTGCATCGCGCCCAGCGTGCGCCAGTGCGCGCCCGTGACGTAGTCGGTAACCATCAGAAAATCGAGCGCTGCCGCGCGGGCCTGCGCGATGAACTCGGCGTTGTCGGGGCCATCAGGCTGCGAGTGGAAGCCGTGCATGTGGAAGTCGCCGTGGTACCAGCCCGGTGCGAAATTGGCGATGTGGGTCTTGTCGACCGGGTCGTCGGCCAGCGGGCCGTTGCGGCTCGATGCCCGCTTGCACTCGATGCGCAGCAGCCAGTCCGCGCCATTGGGGCTCACGGCGGCAATGCCCAGCTCGGCCGTCCACACGCCGGGGTTCACCCGGCCGGGCTGGTAGCCGCGGTCGGCCGCGTCTTCCTGCACGAAGCTGGGGGACTGGTTACGGTCGATGCGCCCCTGCCGCGAGCCGCCCCAGCCACGAAAGCCTGTGGCACTGCGGTAGCCGTTTTCGTCCCACAGGCCGAGGTCGAGCGTGGTGGCGGTGAGCGGATTGTTGGGTGGATTACCGGCGCGCTCGGTCCACTGGTAACTCACCTCCACGCGCTCGGTGCCAGGGGCGACGGCGAAGGGCTGTAACACGTAGGTCTTGGCATCCGCCGCGCTCACACTGCCCGTGAACTCCATGACGGGCTGACCCGGTGCGCAGACGTCTTTCGAGTCCGGTGGCAGCGAGGGCGCAGAGGACAAGGGCCTGCCGGAATCGCCGCAGGCGGCGAGCAGCAGGGTCAGGCAGAAGAGGCTGGGGCGAAGGCGCATGGGAGGAGTGTGGCAAAGGCCTGTGGCAGCCAGATGGCCGCTGCCGCTACAGAATCTTCCGCCGCTTGAAGTAGATCATCAGCGAGATGCCCACCGCGCTGATGGTGGTGAGCGCAAACGCATAGCCGTAGCGCCACGAAAGCTCCGGCATGTGCTCGAAGTTCATGCCCCAGATGCCCGTCAGCAGCGTCAGCGGGAAGAAGATGGCCGACAGCACAGTGAGCGTGCGCACCACCTCATTGGTGCGGTGGCTCACCGAGGCGAAGTGCAGCTGGATGGCAATCTCGATATCGCGCTGGATCGCATCGGCATGGCGTTCCACGCGCTGGATGTGCTCCTTGAGGTCGGCCAGGCGGATGCGCTGGCTCTCGGTGATCTCGATGCGCATCTCGCGCTGCCAAGCATTGAGGGTGTCCAGATTCTTGTCGCAGAGCAGTTCCAGCGCGTGGGCCTGCTTGCGGTAGCGCATCAGCTCGCGCCAGTCCTCGTAGCTGTTCTTGGGGTCCATCAGCGCATCACCAATACGCTCCAGGCGATCTTCGAGTTCGTCAGTGATGGTGAGATAGCGGTCCACCATGGTGTCGAGCACCACATGCACGA
Source organism: uncultured Sinobacteraceae bacterium (assembly GCA_947085665.1). Lineage (GTDB taxonomy): Bacteria > Pseudomonadota > Gammaproteobacteria > Nevskiales > Nevskiaceae > Stagnimonas. The sequence continues at coordinate 1,458 of CAMTXV010000211.1, forward strand.
AGCCGAAGGGCGTGGAAGGGAAGCGCAGCTTGGTCTCGCAGAACTTTCGCTTCACCACCTCGAACGACAGGTTCTCGGCCGCGCGCACCGACACCAGCAGGCGGTCGAACAGAAAAAACGCCGCGGACTTGGTGACGATGAGGTTCTGGGTGCTCTCGCAGTCTTCCGGCGTCAGGCCCTGGAAGATCACCATGTCGTAGTCTTCGGTGCCGTCGAAGCTGGAAGGGTGGTCTCCGTTGAAGCTGTCGGTGAGATGTTCCTCGTTCACCTTCACGCCCGTGAGTCTTTCCACCCACAGCGGCCATTCGCTGGCGTTCTGGCGGGTGAAATCGAGCCATACGAAGCCCTCGTCCGGCAGCTGTTCGACAGACTCCAAACGGATGGGCAGCTCGCCCTGACGACTGAACTGGAAGATTTGCATGCCTGATTGTGCGCGTTGGCCCGCCCACAAAAAAGCCCGCTTTTCAGCGGGCTTTTTCATTACTGATGGCTTTAGGCCAGCAGCGCCTCAACCGCCTCGCGCTCTTCGCGCAGTTCCTTCTCGGTGGCGTCCATCTTGCTGCGGCTGAAGGCGTCGACCGGCAGACCCTGCACGATCTCGTAGTTGCCGTCCTTGCAGATGCAGGGGTAGCCGTAAACGATGCCAGGGGCGATGCCATAGCTGCCGTCCGAAGGCACGCCCATCGACACCCACTTGCCGTTCGAGCCCAGCGCCCAGTTGCGCATGTGATCCACAGCAGCCGAAGCAGCTGAAGCGGCGGAAGAAAGGCCACGCGCCTTGATGATGGCCGCACCGCGCTGCTGCACGACGGGGATGAAATCCTTCTCGATCCACTCCTGCGTCACCAGCGACTTGGCGGGCTTGCCGGCCACCGTGGTGTTGGTGATGTCGGGATACTGCGTGGAGCTGTGGTTGCCCCAGATGATCATCTTTTCGATGTCGTTGCCGTGGATGCCGGTCTTCGACGCGAGCTGGCTCACCGCACGGTTGTGGTCGAGGCGCACCATGGCATGGAACTGGGTCGGCTTGAGCGACTTGGCGGCCGATGCGGCGATCAGCGCATTGGTGTTGGCCGGGTTGCCGACCACCAGCACCTTCACATCGCGCGAGGCGTAAGCGTCAATCGCCTTGCCCTGGGGGCCGAAGATGCCACCGTTGGCGGTGAGCAGATCCTTGCGCTCCATGCCGGGGCCGCGGGGCCTAGCACCCACGAGGAAGGCGTAGTCGGTGCCGTCGAAGGCTTCCTTCATGTCGCCGGTGGCAACGATGCTGTGCACGAGCGGGAAGGCGCAGTCTTCAATCTCCATCACCGTGCCTTTCAGCTTCTCCAGCACTTCCGGCACCGGCACTTCGAGCAGCTGCAAGATCACCGGCTGATCGGGGCCGAGGAAGGAGCCATCGGCGATGCGGAAGATGAGCGAGTAGGCGATCTGGCCTGCGGCACCAGTGATGGCAACTTTGACGGGCTTTTTCATGCGGCTTGTTTCCTCTTGGACGGGACGGGTCTGGCAAAAAAGTGCGCGGATTTTAGCGGGTTTGGCTCAGGCACTGCGCCGGGCCCGCGACCACTCGCGGTAGCCCGATGGCGTCATGCCGCTGAACTGGCGAAAGGCGCGGCGAAAGCTGCCTTCGTCCTGATAGCCGCTGGAAAGCGCGATGTCCTTGATGGCGCTCTGGCTGGTGTCGAGCAGAGTGCGCGCGGTCTCCAGCCGCACGCGCACGATGAAGGTCTTGGGCGCTTCGCCAGTGATTGCCTTCAGGCGCCGGTGCAGGGTGCGGGTGGAAACGCGCAACTGCTGTGCGAGTGCGACCGCACTCAGGCTTTCGTCGTGCTGCTGCCGCACGCACTGCTCGGCCTTGATGAGAAAGGGGTCGGCCGCCGCCACATGCCCGGCAGGCACGTAAACGGCCTGTGCGAGTGGTACGGCATCGACCACCGCAAAGTCGGCGGCAATGCGCGCGGCTTCTGGCCCGGCGAGCACGCGCACCGCATAGAGAGCGAGATCGACCCAGCTCATCGGGCCACCGGCGGTGACGATGCGGCGGTCTTCGATCAGCGCAGCACCCCAGGCGGCATCGGCTCGGGGAAAGCGGCGCTTGAGCGCATCGTGCAGCCACCAGGTGGTGGTGCAGCGGCGGCCATCCAGCAGGCCCGCCTCGCCCAGCACATAGGCCCCGGCGCAGGAAGCACACAGCCAGGCCCCGCGTGCGTGCTGCGCCTTGAGCCAGGGGGCGACGGCATGAAACACAGCCGCCGCTGCATCCAGCTCTCCGGCATCGAGCCAGAAGCCGGGGATGAGCACGGCATCGGCCCTGGCGATGTCCTTCAGGCGCGCATCGGCCTTGAGCCTGCGGCCGCGACCATCGTGGAAGGCCGCGCCATCGGGGCTTGCGACGGTGATCTCGAACTGCGCCGCGCACCCCGGCTGGCGGCTGAGCGCCTTGTTGGCGAGCGCAAACAAATCCACCAGGCCAACAATGCCGGAGGGCAGGCAACCATCGAATCCGGCGATGACGATGTGAAAAGTTTGCATGGCGAGATTTGCATGATCCACGGCGAATGAGCCGCTCACGATGCTAGCGCGGTGCGGCGGAAAATGCGCCGCGCCCCGCCACCGGGAGCACCCCCATCCCCAGGAGATTCGCCATGAACAACCACGCTGGCATCGTTCGCTTCACCGCCCAGGCCGGCAAGGGTAAAGAAGTTGCCGCCCTCGTCGCCGCCGCACTGCCCGAAGCCCTCACCGAAACCGGCATGCCGGTGTGGACGGTCATCCACAGCCATCAGGAGCCGGATGTCGTCTACATCATCGAAATCTTTGCGACGCCAGAAGACCGCAGCGCCCATCTCTCGCTGCAAACCGCTGCGCGCATCGTGCCTGCTGTTTCGCCGCTGCTGGCCGAAGCGCCTTCGATCCACTCCGGCGATCTGCTCGCCTCCAAGGGCCTGGTCGTCTCTTGATGGTCATGCCGACCCAGCCCGAAAAACCGCCTGAAGTGAGCTGGTGGCAGGCCATGGCCAGCGCAGCCGCTGGGCTGTTTGGCGTGCAGAGCTCGAAAAACCGCGAACGGGATTTCACCCGTGGCGACCCCGTGCGTTTCATCGTGATGGGGGCTGCTCTCACCTGCGCACTGATCACCCTGATGCTGCTCGCGGTGCGCTGGTTGCTGCTGCAACCCCAATGATTTCCAACCCCCATTCTGGAGTTTCAATGTCTGACCTCAACCGTACCACCCGCCTCACCCTCGTCGCAGCAAGCCTCGCCGCCGCCAGCTTTGCCAGCCATGCCGGGCCAGCCAATCTCTGCGCAGCACTGCCTGACCATGCCGCGCTCAAGGCCGCCCTCACCGCCGCACGCCAGCAGGACAACGCCGGCTTCAATCTCGACATGTGGGGCGCCACCGTGGCGCGCGACGGCACGGTGTGCGCGGTGGCCTCCACGGGTAAAAACTGGGGTGACCAGTGGCCCGGCAGCCGCGTGATTGCCGCGCAGAAGGCCAACACCGCCAACGCCTTCGGCTTGCCCGGCCTGGCACTCGCCACTGCCAATCTCTACACCGCGGTACAGCCAGGCGGCAGCCTGTTTGGCTTGCAGGAGAGCAATCCCGTCAACCCGCAGGTGGCCTACAGCGGCCACGCCAGCGACTGGGGTAGCGCCAAGGACTCTCTGGTGGGGCAGAAGATCGGTGGCGTGAACGTGTTTGGCGGTGGCCTGCCGCTCTACAACAAGGCGGGCAGCATCGTGGGAGCCATTGGCGTCAGCGGCGACACGAGCTGTGCCGATCACTTCATAGCCTGGCGCACGCGCAGCGCCTTGCAACTCGACTACGTGCCAGGCGGTGTCGGCCCCGGCGGGGTGGACCAGATCGCCTTCACCGGCGGCTGGAGCCAGCCGCATTGCAAAGATGCCGCTGCCGAAGATGCGGTGGTGGCCAAGCTCCCTGCCACACGCAAGAATTAGCAGGCTGGATGTGCCAAACGCCCTCGCTTCCGCGGGGGCGTTTTTCGTTAGCCCAGCACCGCCCTCGGCGGCGTGCTGAGCACGCTCTTCATCGACCAATAGCCCAGTCCGGTCACCAGCCCCACGCCGGCTGCCAGACCCGTGGCCCACAGCACTGGGCTGAAGGCGAAGGGCATCTCGAACACCTGCACGGCCAGCACCCAGGCTACGGCCTGTGCGGCACTGGTGGCGACGAAGCCGGCAATCAGACCGAGCACGGCGTACTCGGCCAGCAAGCCGGCCCGCAGCGTGGCGGTGCGAGCACCCAGCGTGCGCAGGATGGCCGTCTCGCGCGCTCGCAGATGGCGTGTGCCTTCGACCGCCGCCAGCAGCACCAAGAGGCCTGCTGCGAGCGCGAACAGGAACACGAACTCCACGGCGCGCACCACGCGCTCGACAATGCCGCGCACCTGGCTCAGCGTGGCATCGAGGTCGAACACGGTGACGTTGGGGAAGTCGCGCACCAGCTCGCGCAGCAGGGTCTTGTCGCCGGGCGGCAGGTAGAAGCTGCTCAGGTACTGCACACCCGCCGCGTCATCCGCTTTATCGAGCACGCCCGGCGGGGTGACGAGAAAGAAGTTGGGACGGAAGCGATCCCAGCGCACCTTGCGGAAGTTCTTCACCTCCAGCGTATGCGGCGTGCCGGCCACATCGATGGTGAGCGTATCGCCCAGCTTCAGGCCGAGGCGCTCGATGGCGTGGTCCTCGGCGCTGAGCCAGGGCTGGCCGCGCGCGGATTCATCCCACCACTCGCCTTCGAGCAACTCGTTGTCGTCGCCGAAGGTGTCGGTCCAGCTCATGTTGAACTCGCGGTTCACCCAGCGCTGGGTTTCTTCGTCCTCGAAGCTGTCGGCGGTCACCGGCTCGCCGTTGAGGGCCACAAGACGACCGCGCGTCATCGGCCAGAGCGTGAGCGGCTCGCTGAGCGCTTCAGACCGGCGGGCCGCAAAGAACGCCTGCAGCGGCTCGACCTGCTCGGGCTGGATGTTGATGAGGAACTGGTTGGGCGTGCCCGGCGGCAGCTGCCGCTGCCAGGCGGTGAGAAGGTCCTGCCGCACCACGGTGATCAGCAGCAGCGCCAGCAAGGCGAGGCCCAGCGCCACCACCTGCGCCACCGTGGCCCCCTGGCGGCGGGCGATATTGCCCAGGCCGAACTTCCAGGCCGCCCCTACGCGGTGACGCAGCGGTGCCAAAGCGCGCACCGCCAGCCAGGCGAGCAGGGCCAGCACACCAGCGGCGGCACCCGCACCCAGCAGCACCGTGAGCGCGAGCTTCGGCGATTGCAGCCACACCAGCAGCAGGGCGGCCACGGCCAGCACGGCCGCTATGGGCGCAGCACGGCTGGCATCGGGTGTGAGGTCGCGCGCCAGCACGCGCAGCGGCGGTGTGCGGCGTGCGGCGAGCACCGGCGGAGCGGCAAAGCCCAGCAGCAAAATCAAGGCGAGGCCGGCGGCCGACAGCAGCGGCCGCAGCGAGGCTTCCGGCAGTTGTACTTCCAGCACGCCCGCCAGCAGCGCGGCGATGGCGGCCTGCCCGCCCCAGGCGAGCGCAGCACCCACCGCACTCGCGCCCAAACCCAGCATCAGCAGTTGCAGCAGCAGCGTGCGCAACAAAAAGGCCTGACGCGCGCCGAGGGTTTTCAGAAGGGCAATCTCGTCGCGCAGGGTGTCGCCGTGCTGGCGCGCCGTGAGCGCCACCGCTGCTGCCGCGAGCAAGGCGGCGGCAAGTCCGGCGATGTCGAGAAACTGGCCGGCGCGGTCGAGCGTGTTACCCACCTCGGGGCGTCCCTCCTTGGGCGTAAGCCAGCGGGCAGTGCTGGGAAGCGGCAGCGCCTCGGCGGCAGCCAGCGCCTCGCGGCTGCCGGTGAGTTGCAGCGCGTAGCTGGCGCGGCTGCCCACACTCAGCAGGCCGCTTGCAGCGAGGTCATCGGCGTGAATCATCACGCGCGGCGCCAAGTCGGTGAAGCCGCCGCTGCGGTCGGGCTCGTAGGCCACCAGGGCGCTGGCCTTGAGTGTGAGCTGGCCCAGCTGAAAGCTGCCGGCAAGCGGCAGCGCGAGGTCGGCCAGCAGGCGGCCATCCACCCAGGCCTCGCCGCGTGGCGGAATGCCGTCGGCCGGCAGCATGGCGCCAAAGGCCTCGCGCGCGAGCTTCATCTGGCCGCGACGCGGATAGCCTTCGCCCACGGCCTTCACGGCCACCAGCGTGGTGCGCTCACCCGCGGCGGCGACGCTGGCAAAGGTGACCACGGACGTGGTCTGCACGCCGGTAGCCTGCAAGGCCGCCAGCGTCTCGGCCGGCAGTGGGTCGCGGCCGCGCAGCAGCACATCGCCCCCCAGGGCATCGCCGCTTTGCTGCTCAAGCGCCGCGCGCACGCGGTCGGTGAACACGCCGACGCTGCCGGTGGCGGCCACCGCCAGTACGAGCGAGGCAAACAGAATGGCCAGACGGCCCGAGCGTGCCGTGCGCAGGGTGTTCCGCCAGGCGTGCAGAAAGGCCTCAGCCATGAAGGCGCCCTTCCTTCAGGGTGAGCACGCGCGCGCAGCGGGCGGCCAGCTGGGTGTCGTGGGTCACCAGCACGAGCGTCGCACCGCGCTCGCGGTTGAGGGCGAACAGCTGGTCGATGATGGTGGCTCCCGTGGCGGTGTCGAGATTGCCCGTGGGCTCGTCGGCAAAGAGGATTTTCGGCTCGCCTGCAAAGGCGCGCGCCAGTGCCACGCGCTGCTGCTCGCCACCCGAGAGCTGCTGCGGGTAATGGCCCAGGCGATGGCCCAGGCCCACCGCCTTCAGGGCGGAGTCCGCCTTGGCACGCGCATCTTTCTGCCCGGCCAGCTCGCAGGGCAGCATCACGTTCTCCAGCGCCGTGAACCCGCTCAAGAGCTGAAAGGACTGGAACACGAAGCCGACGCGGCCAGCGCGCAGGGCGGCGCGGGCGTCTTCATCCTGGTCGTGCACGGGCAGACCATCCAGATGGATCGTACCGCCCGTGGGCGTGTCCAAGCCGGCCAGCAGCGAGAGCAGGGTGGTCTTGCCCGAGCCGCTGGCACCGACAATGGCCACACTCTCACCGGCGGCAATGGACAGCGACACGTCGGCGAGGATGGTCAGCGGCGCACTCGCATCGGCACTCTTCACCGTCTTGGAGAGGCCCACAACTTGGATGGCAGGAGTCATGAAACGATTTTTTCGGGTGATGTGGTGTGTGGTGGGCTTTGCCGCCCCGGTTGTTCAAGCCGCGCCGGCGGCCAAGGCCGAGCCGGTGATTCTGGTGCTGGGGGATTCCCTCTCGGCGGGCTATGGCATCAGTGCGGAACAGGGCTGGGTTTCTTTATTGGCGCGGCGGCTGAAAGATCAAGGCCAGCCACATCGCGTGGTCAACGCCTCCATCTCAGGCGACACCACTGCGGGAGGCTTAAGCCGTTTGCCGAGTGCGATGGACCGGCACCAGCCGACATTGGTTCTCATCGAACTGGGTGCGAATGACGGTTTGCGCGGCCAGCCGGTGGCGCAGATGAAGACAAACTTGCAGAAGCTCATCGCCATCACACGCAGCAAGGGTGCCAAGCCGGTGCTGTTTGAAATGCGCATCCCCAGCAACTATGGGCCGGTCTATACCGAGCAGTTCACCGCCGCCTTTGCCGCCGTGGCCAAGGCCGAGAAGGTGCCGGTGGTTCCGTTCTTTCTGATGCCCATCGCCACCGACAAGAAATGGTTTCTCGACGACGAGATTCACCCCAATGTAGCGGCACAGCCGCTGCTGCTCGACGCCGTGTGGCCAACGTTGCGAAAGCTGCTGTAAGTGCTGCTGTTCGCAGCGTGTTCGCCACGCGCTGAAATGAAAAAGCCCTGCGCTGCGGCAGGGCTTCGTGAGGTCAACAGCCGCTAGCGGCGCTGCATCAGCGGCGTTTTCACCGCCCCCATGTACTGCGCGCCCAGCACCACGATGCTTCGGC
>CAMTXV010000212.1:0-5789 GCA_947085665.1 uncultured Sinobacteraceae bacterium
AACGCCGCCACCACCCAGGAAATGCAGCGGCAGACCGCGAATTTCCTGAAGAGCAACGGCCAGTGCCTGCCCACCGGCGGCAACTGCCCCACCGCGCCCTGAAGCCCCTAAGGACCAGCCATGAACATCTCCCAGAACTTCCGCGGGCGGCAGGGCCGCTTCGCACTCAGCGCGTTTGCCCTGGCGCTGCTCGCCGCACCCACGGCGCAGGCACTCGATTTCGAGCACGGCGGCTTCAATGCCACGCTGGAAAACCGCTTCGCCGCCGGCGCCACCTGGCGGGTGGCTGATCGCGACGCCAGCCTCATCGGCATTGCCAATGGCGGCACCGCGTTCTCCACCAATGGCGACGACGGCAACCTCGCCTTCGGCCAGGGTGAGATGGTGGATTCCACCGTGCGTCTCACCAGCGAGCTGTCGATGACCTACGGCGACTTCGGCGTCTTCGGCCGCAGCGTGCTGGGCTACAACCCGACGGTGAGCGATGCAGCCCTCTTCAACCCCGCCGACTACGACGACAGCCGCACCACGCACGGCTACACCCAAGCCGACCGCAACCAGAAGGAAGCCAGCGTGCGCCGCCACAACGGCCGCTACGCGGATCTGCGCGACCTCTACGCCTACACCACGCAAACCATTGCCGACCGCACGCTGTCGCTGCGCATTGGCCGGCAGGTGGTGAACTGGGGCGAGAGCACCTTCGTGCTCAATGGCCTCAACAGCCTGTTGGCACTCGATGCCAATCGCGCCCGGCTGCCAGGCTTCGAGCTGGACGAGGTGATCATCCCCGCCAACCAGATCTGGGCCTCGCTGACCCTCACCGACTCGGTGAGTCTTGAGGGCTTCTACCAGCTGCGCTGGGAGCGCACGATCATCGACGCGGGCGGCACCTTCTTCGGCACCAACGATTTCGCCGGCCCCGGCGGCACCGCCGCCAACCTGGGCTTTGGGCGTGCCGATGAAAACACCGTGGCGGGCACGCCCTGCTCCGCCCCGCCGGTGGCGGGTGTGCAGTGCGTACCCGTGGGCAGCTATGTGCCGCGCGCGGGCGATGTGACGCCCAAGAATGCCGGCCAGTTCGGTGGCGCACTGCGCTTCTCGATTCCCTACCTCAACGACATGGACGCCGCGCTATACGCCGCCACCTACCACTCGCGGCTGCCGCTGTACTCCGGCACTTCTCGCGCCGGTGCGGGCCTCACCCCGGCCACCACGGCGAGCTACTTCGTGGAATACCCGAAAGACATCCGCATGGTGGGCCTGTCGTTCAACACCACCATTCCCTTCGACTTCTCTATCCAGGGTGAATACAGCTACAAGCAGGGCCAGCCGCTGCAGATCGACGATGTGGAGCTGCTGCTGGCGGGTCTGGGCGCACCGAGCCAGATCAACCCCAATGCGGGGGCCACGTTGGGCGGCCAATACCTGCGCGGCTGGCGCCGCAAGGATGTGAGCCAGGCGGATGTCGGCCTCACACGGCTGTTCGGGCCTTCCTCGTGGATGCGCTCGGAGCAAACGCTGCTGGTGGCAGAGGCCGCCATCACCCATGTGCACGACTTGGAATCGCAAAGCGTGCTGCGCTACGAGGGCCCGGCCACCTTCACGCCGGGCGATGCCGCCACGGCAGCCAGCCAGGGCGTGCCGCAGCAGGTGGCGGGCTATGCCACGGCCACCTCGTATGGCTACAAGGTGCTGCTGCGCAACGACTACAACAACGTCTTCAACCTCATCAACCTCAGGCCAACGCTGCGCTGGGAGCAGGATCTGCACGGCATCTCGCCAACGCCGATCACCAATTTTGTCGCTGGTCGGCGTCAGATCACCGCTGGTCTGGGCTTCACGTATCGCGGCAATGTTTCCGGCGATATTGCCTATACGCGATTCATCGGCGCGGGCCAGCAGAATCTTCTGCGAGACCGCGACAACGTTCAGGCCGTTATCAAGTACAGCTTCTAGACCGTTACCGCTGCATCGCCACGAAGTCTCCAAGCCGTTCGCGCATTTTCTTCCCTCCCCTTTGCGCGCGAACGTTTCAAGCCGAGCCCTGCGCTCGGCTTTTTTTTGCCTGTCGCTGTCAGGCACAACGCGCAAAAAAGGCCCGGTGGCTTTAAGCCCCGGGCCTCGTGATCTCCCTAGCGCTCCCGCTCAACAACTCAGGTGATGGCATCTGATCAAGATGCGATGCGTGAAGACTAGCAGCAGGCATGCCGCGGCTGGAATAGCCGCTGTAACGGTAAAAACAGCTCGCGCACCTTACTGCGGCTCGGCAGAGGGCAGCGGCACGGGCTCGCCGATGAACTTCGGCGCGGTATCGAGCAGATAGAGATCGAGAATCGCCCAGAGCCTGGCCGCCACCTCGCGCATGTATGGCCTGAATGCCGGCCCTGAGCTTTCGCCGGCGGGTGCGTAGGCCACCGCATCGAGCCCCATCTTTCTGGCCAGGAAGAGCGCGCGATAAGCGTGGTAGTCCTGCGTGATGAGGGTGAATCGCGCAAGGCCAAACACCAGCTTGGCGCGGGCCACGGAATCAAAGGTGCGCAAGCCGGCAAAATCCATGGTGATGGCCTGTGCGGGCACGCCGGCAGCCGTGAGCGCCTGCCACATGCGTCGCGGCTCGTTGTAGCTGGAGTCCGGATTGGCGCCGGAGACAATTAGATGCTTGATGCGGCCGAGCTGGTAGAGCTCCACCGCGGCCGCGATACGGCCTTCGAAATGGGGGTTGGGCGCGCCGCCGCCGGTGTAGGGACTGGTACCGAGCACCAGACCCACTTCGTTCTCCGGCAGCGTCGCCCAGTTGGTGAATAGATCAGCCTTGGAGCTGTTCACTACCCAGAGGTTGCCCAGCACCACCGACAACAGCAAGGCGAGGGCCAGCGCCTTGAAAGTACGGCGGGCTGCGGTGAGCAGCCGCACTTTCACAGGCACTGGCACTGCCATGACTAGCCGAACAGCTTCGAGAGCATGAGCACGAACAACACGAGCTGGGCGGCCCAGAAGGTGGCGCGCAGCAACACGAACAGCGTGCCGGTGCCCGAGAGATGCGCGAGCGACTGCCCAATACGGGCATACAGCACCAGCGGCGCGAGGCCGGCAATCAGTTCCAGCTTGCCCGGCAGCTGACCGGCCACGAGCACGATCACGGCAAAGATCGGCAGATTCTCAAGGCAGTTGGCGTGGGCGTCTTCCATGCGCTTGACCAGCGGCGCATCGCTGGCGGGCTTCGCACCGCGCGGCCAGCTGTTGATGGGCGTGCCCTGCAAAAAGCGCAGACCGCGGTATGCAAAAACACCGATGACCAGCAGCAGCGTCCAGCCGGCGAAACCCAAGAGGGCGTGATAAGCAGCCATGCAGCATCTCCTTTTTGTTATGGAGAGCAGAGTCTAGCGGCAGCACCGCGACGCTCGACACTACTTTGTGGAGAGCCTCTTCATCGCTGACTCCAAGCCCTTCAACGTCATGCCGAACATGCGTCGCTCGCCCATCAATTCGTTGACCATGTTGATCGAGGGCGTGTGGCTCCAGTACTCCTCCGGCGTGGGGTTGATCCACACCGCATGCGGAAACTGCTTGGTGAGACGCTCGAACCAGGTCGCACCCGGCTCTTCATTCCAGTGCTCCACGCTGCCGCCGCTCTGGCCGATCTCGTAAGGGCTCATGGTGGCATCGCCGACGAAGACGATTTTGGTATCCGGCGTGTGCTTGCGGATCACGTCGTAGAGCGGAATGCGCTCGCTGTGACGGCGCAGGTTGTCCTTCCACACGCTCTCGTAGACGAAGTTGTGGAAGTAGAAATGCTCGAAGTGCTTGAACTCGCCCTTGGCAGCCGAGAACAGTTCTTCGCAGACTTTCACGTGCGGGTCCATCGAGCCGCCGATGTCGAGAAACAGCAGCACCTTCACGGTATTGCGCCGCTCGGGCTGCATGTGAATGTCGAGCCAGCCGGCATTCTTGGCCGTGCCCTCGATGGTGCCGTCGAGATCGAAGATGTCCGGCGCGCCCTCGCGCGCGAAGCGGCGCAGGCGGCGCAGGGCCACCTTGATGTTGCGAGTGCCGAGCTCAATGGAGTCATCAAGATTCTGGAACTCGCGCTTCTCCCACACCTTGGCCGCATTGCCGCCGCCGCCCTTGCCCCCGATGCGCACGCCTTCGGGGTTGTAGCCGGAATTGCCGAAGGGACTGGTGCCGCCGGTGCCCACCCATTTGCTGCCGCCCTCGTGGCGTTCCTTCTGCTCTTCGAGGCGCTTCTTCAGCGTGTCCATCAACTCTTCGAGACCGCCGAGTTTCTGGATCTTGGCTTTCTCCTCGTCGCTCAACATTTTCTCGAACTGGGCTTTCAGCCAGTCTTCGGGCACTGAAGTAAACAGCTCGCCAGTGACGGCCTCCACGCCTTTGAAGTAGGCGGCAAAGGCGCGGTCGAAGCGGTCGTAATGCGCCTCGTCTTTCACCAGCGTGGCGCGGGAGAGAATGTAGAACTCGTCGATGGAGAACATTGCGAAGCCCTTCTGCAGGGCTTCGAGCAGCATCAGAAACTCGCTGAGCGAGGACTTGACGCCCGCGGCGCGCACGGCGGCGAAAAAGGTAAACAGCATGGCTGGTCGTTCGTCGAAGATAGGCGCTACCAGTCTAATCCTCTCCGCAATCCGCAATCCGCAATCCGCAATCAAGATGATCCCTACCAAAACCCTGCGCGCCGCCGAGGCGCACCTGAGCGCGGCCGACCCGGTGATGGCGAAGCTCATTGCCCGGTACGGTCCGAGCACGCTGGGTCGTAAGCGGCGTGATCCCTTCCATGTGCTCTGCGCGTCGATCATCGGCCAGCAGGTGTCAGCGAAGGCGGCCGACACCATCCAGCGGCGGGTAGCCACCCTCATTGGCGCGCCGCACGATGCCTTCGCTCACCACCACTTCTGCAACGCCACGCAGGAGACGCTGCGGGCCTGCGGCGTTTCCAACGCCAAGGCCAAATGGCTGCTGGAGATTGCCGCCCGCTGTGCCGATGGCCGCTTCGATGCCCAGAGCCTGAAGCGGCTGGACAATGCGGCACTGACGGTGGAACTCGATGCACTCCCGGGCATTGGCCTGTGGACGGCCGAGATGATGCTGATCTTCGCCTTCGACCGGCTCGATGTGTTCTCGATGGGCGATGTCGGCCTGCGCAATGCCATCAATCTGCTGTACGCGCCCAGGGGCCGCGACGGCAAACCGAAGAAGCTCGACGAGAAGAAGACGCTGAAAATCACCAAGCCCTGGGCACCCTACCGCTCGGTGGCCTGCTGGTATCTCTGGCGCGGCATCGATGGCGACGTCGGCACCTGGACCTAAAGCCGCTCAGGCTGCCGGACAGGCACCCAGGTAGCGGCCTTCAGTCACCACATTGGAGGTGATGGGCAGGCCCTGCACGGTGCCCTGCACCTGCATGGTGGCACTCATGCGGTTGCCGCTGTACTGGCCCTGACCCACCCCCACCGCACGGCCCTGCGGGGTGTCGCATTCCACCCGCCAGCTCACCCGGCCGCCGCTGATCTGCTGGTCGGTCACCCGGCACTGCTGCGCCGGATCGTTGGGCGGTACCAGGCTCTCGCGGGTGACGCAGTGGCGGCTCGTCATCTGCATGCCCTCGCGACCAAAGGTGGGCATGTCCAAACCTTCTGGCAGCTCCAAGCCCTCAGGCAGCTGAAAACCCTCCATCGACGGCAGGCCGGGCACGGTCAGGCGGGTATCGAACTGCCATTCGCCTTCATTGAAATCCTGCGCGGCCAGCGGCAGGGCGACACACAAGAGCACAGCAG
>CAMTXV010000213.1:0-5826 GCA_947085665.1 uncultured Sinobacteraceae bacterium
GCACGGGGCGAGGCGATGGCGCGCTCGCGGCCACGCTAGACCCCAAGCCAGTCAATTTCACCGACTTATCGCGCGCCCGTGAGCGCAGCCTGTTTGGTCTGTATCAGGTCATCACGCAGGGTCTTGAGGGCACCGCGATGCCCAGCTACTCCGCCTTGCCAGAAGCGGATCGCTGGGCCTTGGCATTCGCGGTCGGGCAGTTCGCCTTCCCTGAGGAACTGGGCAGCAGTGGTGAACGACTCTGGAAGAGCGGTGCGCCGATCCGCCAGCAGCTCACGGGCTTGCAAGCCCTCGTTTCGCAGCGCCCTGCCGAGCTGGCCCAATCCACCGATGAGGCGTCCATGCAGGCAGTGACCAGCTATCTGCGACGCCATCCCGAAGCGGTGCTGCCCAGCCGTTCGCAGTCCTTGCTGCTGGTGCGCACCCGTCTTGGCGAGACGCTGGCGGCTTATCAGCAGGCAGACCGCCAGGCCGCAGGCCGGCTTGCGGTATCAGCCTATCTCGACGGCTTCGAGCCGCTGGAACCCGTGCTCGCCATCAAAGCTCCCGACCTCATGCGGCAGCTCGAATCGCAGTTGACGGGCTTGCGCGGCCAGATCAGCAGCGGCGTCGAACCTGCAACGCTGGCCGCAGCCGTTGCCAGCATCGAAAAGAATCTGGCGCTGGCCGAAACCGCTCTGGGCGCATCCACATCGAGCACCGCCTCGTCCTTCAGCGGCGCATTCGCCATCCTGCTGCGTGAGGGTCTCGAAGCCCTGCTGGTCGTCGTTGCCATGCTCGCCTTTCTGCGCAAGGCAGGCCGCGTCGAAGCAATCCCCTATGTCTACGGCGGCACTGCGGTTGCGCTCTTGAGTGGCTTTGCGACTTGGGGTGCGGCGACCTATCTCGTCACCATCAGTGGCGCGAGCCGCGAGGTCATCGAAGGAACGTCCGCCCTTTTTGCCGCTGCGGTGCTGGTCTTCATCGGCATCTGGATGCACGGCAAGAGCCAGGCAGGTGCCTGGCAACGCTACATCCGCGAGAAGATCGGTGCGGTGCTGTCGCGCCAGTCCATCTGGGGGCTGTTCATTCTCAGCTTCGTGGTGGTGTATCGGGAAGTGTTCGAGACCATCCTGTTTTACGTCGCCCTCTGGAGTCAGGGCAATGCGCAGGCCGTGATCGGCGGTGCGTTGACCGCAACAGTGGCCCTGATCGCCATTGCCTTCCTGCTGCTCCGCTATTCCAAGCGGCTGCCGCTGACGCAGTTCTTTTCGCTGAGTGCCTTGCTGATGGCGCTTTTGGCGGTCGTTCTCACCGGCAAAGGCGTCGCCGGGTTGCAAGAGGCCGACCTGATGTCGTCCAGCCTCATCAGCGCGCCTCGCATTGATTTGCTGGGCATTTATCCGACCCTTCAAGGGGTGCTCGCGCAGGTCATTTGCCTCGTCATCCTCACCATCGGGTTTTGGTGGAATCGCCGGGGTGCAAATACTGCGGTTGCCGCACTGCCGAAAATCGGCTCAACCGACAAGAGCTAGAATCCGGACATGCGCAAGGGTGCCGCCTTCTGGTTGATCTGTCTCAGCCTCGTGTTTACGAGGCTGGTGGGCTTGCACCTGCACGCCTGCGCGGGCGTCGAAGCGGGTGTGCAGCATGCAGGCACGCATCTGGCTGACTCCGGCTTCCTGTTTGGCGATCACCACAGCGAAGACGATGGTGACGACCGCGAGGTCGAATCGGCCGTGCTGCTGGCCTCGAAGATTCAGGTCGCGCTGCCAGACCTGGTGGCACCGCTGCACGTTGCACCCACGCTTGACCCGCTGGTTGAGCGTTTGCTGGCCGTCATCGCACCGCGCGGCCCGCCACTCGCGGGCAGCACCAATACCCATTATTTCTCGCCGCCCGTGCGCGGCCCTCCCGTCTCCCTCGCTTGAAGCCCAACGGCTTGCCTTGATCGGCGGCCACCGTCTGCTCCGCAGACGGCCTCATCAGCCTTCAATGTTGTTCGGGAGTTCCCATGTTCCGTTTCCCTGCCATCGGGCGCACTGCGCTCGTGGTCTCGCTGGCGCTTGCCGCCAACCCGCTGCGCGCCGAAGAAGCACCACTCACCCTGCGCGAGGCGCTGGCGCGCACGCTGCAATCCAACCCTGATCTGGCCGCCTACCAATACGTGCTCAAGGCGCAGGACGGCCGGATCACCCAGGCCGGCTTCAAGCCCAATCCCACCCTCAACAGCACGCTCGATAACGTGCTTGGCACCGGCGATACAAAGGGTCTCTCCGGGGCTGAGCTCACCATCGGTCTCTCGCAGCTGATCGAGCTGGGCGGCCTGCGCGACCGGCGCGTGGCAGTGGCCCGGATCGAGCGCGAGTCGCTGGATGTGGAAGGCCATATCGGTCGCCTCGACGTGCTCGCCGAAACCGCGCGGCGCTTCGTCTCGCTCGCCAGCCAGCAGGAAGAGCACAAGCTCACCCACCTCGCCGTCGAGCTGGCCGAAAAGACGGCGACCGCCGTCGAGCGCCGCGTCGCGGCAGCTAAGTCGCCCATTGCTGAGCGCGACCGTGCGGCGGTGGCGGTGGAGCGCGCGAAGTCTGCCGACGCCCACGCCGAGCACGAGCTGATGGCCGCGCGCTACGACCTTGCTGCGAGTTGGGGCGCAGTTCGTCCTGACTTCAGCACGGCGACGGCCGATCTCTACGCGCTGCCGCCGATCAGCGACTACGAGACGCTACTGACCCGGCTCGAAGCCACGCCCGACCTCACCCGCTACCTGAGCGAAGCGCGCCTGCGCGATTCCGAGATCAGCCTGGCTATCGCCAGCCGCAGGCCGGGCATCGAGGTGGGCGCGGGTGTGCGCCGCTTGCAGGCGACGCAAGACACCGCACTGGTGTTGTCCGCCAGCATCCCGCTGCCGTACTACAACAAGAATCAGGGCCTGATCGCCGAAGCCGAGGCGCGCAAGCAGGGGGCGAGTGCTGAGCAGAAGGCCGCATTGGTCAAGGCACGCACCCAGCTCTTCCGCAACTACCGCGAACTGCTCGACCGCCAGCGCGAACTCACCGCCCTGCGCGAGCGCGCGCTGCCGCGCATGGAGTCCGCGCTCCAGAACACCGAATACGCCTTCGAGCGCGGCCGCTACAGCTATCTGGAACTGGTGGATGCCCAGCGCGAGCTGCTCGCCGTACGCGCCAGCCTCATCGAGGCCGCGAGCCAATACCACCTCACTCTCATCGAAATCGAACGGCTCACCGGCGAAAGCCTGAGCCGCTAAGGAAACCCCCATGAACACACTGACACTCAACACCGCCGCCGCACTGCTCGCCGCTCTCGCACTCACCGCCTGCGGCAAGACCGAAGCCCCACCCGCCGCAGCAGCAGCCCCCGCCGCCGAAGCCGCGCACACCGACGAAAAAGGCCACTCCCACGATGACGCCGAGGGCCACACCGAAGCCAAGCCACACGACGAGAAGGAAGAAGGCCATACCGAAGGCGATGCGCACGAATCCGGCGCTGACGCAGGGGCTGAAAAAGAAGGTGCACATGAAGAGGGCGGACACTCCGAAGCTCTCAAATTAAGCGCGGAAGGCCGCAAGGCCGCTGGCCTGGTCATCGCCGCCGCAGGCCCGGCGGCGCTGGTCGAAACGCTGCCGCTCTACGGCGTGGTCAAGCCCAATGCCGAGCGCGTGCGCAGCGTCACCGCGCGCTTCCCCGGCGTGGTGCGCAGTGTCACCGCGAAAGTCGGCGACAGCGTGCGCCAGGGCCAGACGCTGGCCAGCGTCGAGAGCAACGAGAGCTTGCAGGTGTATGCCGTCAGCAGCCCGCAGGCGGGCGTGGTGACGGAACGCTTCACCAACCAGGGCGAGCAGGCCGAGGGCCAGCCGCTATTCACGGTTGCGGACTTGAGCAGCGTGTGGGTGGAGCTGTCTCTGTTCCCGCGCGACCGCAGCCGCATACAGACCGGCCAGGCCGTGCGCGTGAAGGCAGCCGATGGCGGACTCTCCGCCGACGGCAAGATCGTGTTCGTCTCACCGCTGGGCAGCAGCGCCACGCAGAGCCTTACAGCGCGCGTGCTGCTCGACAACAGCGATGGACGCTGGTCGCCCGGCCTCTACGTGCAGGGCGAGGTGGCGGTGGCGCAATCGCAAATCGCGCTGGCGGTGCCGGTTGCGGCGGTGCAGGAGCTGGAAGGCGGCACTTCCGTATTCGTCGAAGACGCCGATGGCTTCGAGCCGCGCGTTGTGAAAACCGGCCGCAGCGATGGCCGCGTGGTGGAGATCGTTGAGGGTGTGAAAGCCGGCGAGCCGGTGGTGGGCGAGGGCAGCTTCGTGCTCAAGGCAGAACTGGGCAAAGGCGAGGCCGAGCATGGCCACTAAGTCGCCCATCCCCACCACCTTTGCCGGAGAACTCTCCCATGCTTGAAGCCCTTTTGCGCTTCGCCATCGCCCGTCGTGGCGTGGTGATGACGCTGATGCTCGCCCTCGTGGCCCTTGGCGTCTACAACTACCAGCGCCTGCCGATTGATGCCGTCCCCGACATCACCAATGTGCAGGTGCAGATCAACGTGCAGGCCGCTGGCTACACGCCGCTGGAAGTCGAGCAGCGCATCACCGTGCCGATCGAAACTGCCATCACTGGCCTGCCGGGGCTGGAATACCGGCGCTCGCTGTCGCGCTACGGCCTGTCGCAGGTGACGGTGGTGTTCGAGGAAGGCACCGATCTCTACTTCGCCCGCAACCTCGTGAACGAGCGTCTGCAACAGGCGCGCAGCCGCCTGCCAAGTGATGTGGAACCCGCGATGGGGCCCATAGCTACGGGCCTGGGTGAGATCTTTCTGTACACCGTCGAAGCCGACCCCGCCGCCCGCCAGCCCGATGGCAAGCCCTACGACGCCACCGCGCTGCGCAGCTTGCAGGACTGGGTGATCCGCCCGCAGCTCTTGCAGGTGCCGGGCGTGACCGAGGTGAACTCCATCGGCGGCTACGCCAAGCAGTTCCATGTGCAGCCTGATCCCGCCAAGCTCCTGGCTTACGGCCTGACCTTCGAGCAGGTGAGCGAGGCCATCGAGCGCAACAACGCCAACCAGGGTGCGGGGTATCTGGAGCGCAACAAGGAGCAGCTCTTGGTGCGCATCCCCGGCCAGGTGAAGGGCCTCGAAGACCTGCGCCGCCTGGTAGTGGCAACCCGCGAGGGCCTGCCGATCACCGTCGGCGACATCGCCGAAGTGGCTTTGGGCAAGGAGCTGCGCACCGGCGCCGCCACCCGCGATGGCCACGAAACCGTGCTCGGCACCGCCGTGATGCTGGTGGGCGAGAACAGCCGCACTGTCGCCAAGGGCGTGGCCGAACAACTTCTGAAGATCAACGATTCGCTGCCCAAGGGTGTGAAGGCCGTCACCGCCTACGACCGCACCGTGCTGGTGGACAAGGCCATCGCCACCGTGCAGAAGAACCTCGTCGAAGGTGCGCTGCTGGTGGTGGTGATTCTGTTCCTGCTGCTGGGCAATCTGCGCGCCGCACTGCTCACCGCACTGGTGATTCCGCTCGCCATGCTGATGACCATCACTGGCATGGTCGAGACCAAGGTCAGCGCCAACCTGATGAGCCTCGGCGCACTGGACTTCGGCCTCATCGTCGATGGCGCGGTCATCATCGTCGAGAACTGTCTGCGCAGGCTTTCAGAGCAGAGCGATGAGCACCGAACGCCGACTTTGAGCGAACGCATGGACACGGTCTATTCCGCCACGGCCGAGGTGATCCGCCCCAGCCTGTTCGGGGTGTTCATCATCACGGCGGTGTATCTGCCGATCTTTGCGCTGGAAGGCGTGGAAGGAAAGATGTTCCATCCGATGGC